>NZ_JABXEM010000048.1:0-49320 GCF_013372595.1 Myxococcus sp. AM011 | reverse complement strand
CAGGTACCCCTTCTCGTACGGAATCTGGGAGAAGGCCTCGTCCGGGTCCACGCCCGTCAGGTGCGTGCGCAGGGCCGTCAGGTGCGGGTGCTCGCGGAAGTGGTGCATCGCCTCCTCCAGCGAGCGGGTGAGCGCCAGGCGAGCCTTCGGGAGGAAGCGCTGAACCAGGCCGCCGACTCCCTCGGAGCCCCGGCGTGCGCGCAGATTGACGAGGACGGCGATGTCGGTCATGGCGGCGGGACTTTCCCTGGGCCGTGTCATGGCCCGGTCACGGGCCCGCGATGGATAGGGCCCGTGACGACAATGTGCGTCTCACACCCCGAGTGCGTGGGCGACGCGCGCTCCAAGCCGTCCCCGAACCTCCCTCCGCCTCAAGAGTGCGGCCGTGGCGAGCAGTCCCCCAGCGAAGAGCAGGCGGCGCAGGGCTTGCTTGCTTCGAGAGTGATAGCCGCCGGACGTGGCGGTGCCCTCGGACATGGGGTGGAAGAGACTGCCGGGGGTGGCGCCCTGACGTTCGTCCTCGAAGTGAAGGGCCTCGGTGGCGCCGTGCATGGTGCGCTCGAAGGTGCGAGGCATCAGGCCGTGCATGGCGGCGAAGGCGCGGGCGGCGGGGCCGACGAGGACCTCGGGGCGAGGTTGGCGCAGGACGCGGAGGATGGCGCGGGCGACGCGCTCGGGAGTGTAGACGGGCTCGACGGGGCGCACGCGCCAGCCGGTGTAGTTGGCGGTGTGGTGCCACAGCGGCGTGTCGATGGCGGCGGGCATCACGGTGCACACGTGGATGCCGGTATCGAGGAGTTCCTGGCGGACGGAGGCGGTGAAGCCTCGCACGGCGTGTTTGGAGGCGACGTAGGCGCTGACGTAGGGCGCGGTGACGGAGCCGAAGGACGAGGAGACATTGACGAGGGTGCCGTATCCCTGGCGGCGGAACTGCGTCACGGCGGCGCGGGTGCCGCTGACGGTGCCGAAGAAGTTGGTCTCCATGAGCTGGCGGAAGGCGTCGTCGGGGGTCTCCTCCAGGCTGCCCATGAGGTAGACGCCCGCGTTGTTGATCCACGCGTCGAAGCGGCCGAAGGCTCGCACGGCCTCCTGGGCGAGCGCCTGCACGGAGGCGGAATCCGAGACATCGGTGGGGACGGCGACGGCGCGGACGCCGAGGGAGACGCACTCACGGGAGAGGTCCTCGAGCGGCTCCTCGCGGCGGGCGGCGAGTACGAGGTGGGCGCCCTTCTTGGCGAGGGCGAGCGCGGTGGCACGGCCGATACCGCTGGACGCTCCGGTGATGACGACGACGCGGTTCTTCCATGCACGCTTCATGTTCCCTGGCCTCCGAGGGGCGAGCCGGCGCACGGGTGGCACGGCTGACCCGTCGAAGATGGGGATGGTGGTGGGCTTATGACCCATACCCCTGGGGGCTCCCCCGGAGAGCGGGCGGCGGAGCGGTTCCGGGGCACGGGATGGGTGTCCAGCGCCGGGACGGAGCCTTCTGGGTTCCACCCGAAGTGGAACGACTCCGAGCCGGTGGGTCCGGGCCTGAAAGCAAGGAGTTGGGGTGGTTTGGAGGAAGCGGGAGAGGGCTGTTATGGGCATGAGACTGTCGAGTGGGCAACGGAACACGGCCTGCACTGACGCCTCGCGATGATTCCTCCAAGACCTGTCCTGTTGCCCTGGGTGGTTGCCGTTCTCCTGTCCGCGCCGGCCTGTATCGAGGTGCCGGACATCACTCCCGTCCAGGGCGAGGCGCGCATCCGCACGCCCGAGGGGACGGCCTATACGAAGGGGGTCCTGGACATCGGCCTGGAGGTGACAGGGCACCGCCCGGACCGGGTGGAGCTGCTCCGGGACGGGGAGGTGCTGGCGGTGCTGGAGTCGCCGTACACCTATGCGTGGGACACGACGGGGGAGACGGAGGGGGAGCACCGGTTGAGGGCGCGGGTGGTGTTCGGGGAGACGGTGTTCTCGGGGGAGGAGCGCGTGGTGGTGGTGGACCGCACGGCGCCGCAGGTGGTGTCACGGGCGCCGGAGCCGGGGGCGCAGGATGTGTGGGTGAAGAGCCCCATCCAGGCCGTGTTCTCCGAGCCGATGAAGGTGGACACCATGACGAGCGCCTCCGTGCGACTCACCGTGGGCGGGGTGGACGTGGTTCGGACGGTGTCACTGTCGGGGGATGGGAAGACGCTGACGGTGGTACCGGGGACGCCCATCTCGGCACCTGCTTCGGCGGCGATTGCGCTCACCTCGGCAGTGACGGATCTGGCGGGAAATGCCTTGGACGTTCCCACCGGCCCATGGGACTGGGAGCACCCCAAGGTGCTGTTCGAGCCTGCTGGACCCGTCTTCGCCAAGAATTCAGGGAGCATTGGTTCCTTTCGTTCTGGGTTCGGCTCGGACAAGCAAGGGAACTCCATCATCGTCCAAACAGAGAAATTCCTGGCAAACACTCAACTACGCGTCTACAGCAACACTGGCAGCCAATGGACGGAGTTGGGGAAGGGGCTGGAAGCAAGAACAGGTAGCTTCGAGCCATCCAAGCCAATCCTCAGGTTCGACCCTCTTGATGATTCACCAGTCATCGCCTGGCATGAAGGAGAGGGTAGCAACGAGTCCGAGCGGATCTACGTCGCGCGCTGGATGGGAAATCAATGGAGCTACCTAGGGAGATCGACAGGCATACTCCCATCCCACCCCGACAGCACTTACCTAGTCATGGATTTGGATGCGACAGGAAAACCGCTCGTTGCATTCTACACAGACGCCGAGCAGACCACCTACGTCTACCGCTGGACGAGTACAACGTGGGAAGCAGTTGGGGGAAGCATCAACTTGCAGCTCAACATGAGTGCGAGTTCCCCGTTCGACATCAGGGCCGGCCCCTCCCAATCACTGTTCCTGGGGATAGCGGGGACGAAAGACGGAACACCCAAGCTATCTGTCGCTCAATGGGATGTGTCTACGTGGAAGCCTCTTCGTGGAACGCAACCTCCGGTTGAGGTTCCCTTCAACGCTTCATTCGCTCGGAACCCACGCCTCTACGTTTCTCCAGGGGGCAGCCCGATTCTGACCTGGCTCGAAAAAGTGGGCAACAGCTACGCGAAGGCGGTTTCATATGTCTGGGAGAGTAATGAGTGGAAGGTCTATTGCCCGTCGCTCACACCCTCTGCGGACGATCATTCTGAGCAGACACGCCTCGAATTCGACAACTCAGGGACGTTGTGGATGGTCTGGGCGAAGTGGGGAGACTCTATCTTCCACATCGAGCAATGCACGTCTGGGTCATGGTCTCACTTCTCCAGCAGTTCGACTGCTCCCCATCCCATTCCGACCGCGACATTCTCGACCTTTACTCCTACGCAACACACCAACGGCATCCAAGTAGTGACCACTCTCCCCGACGGTGGAACGCTGGTCGTTGACTCGTACCTCAACCGCTAAAATCGACCATGCCCTCACCTCTTCGCCCTGCCCTCATACTCACCGGGAAGAACTCTATGCGGTTCGCATTGTTCATCCTGATTTGTGTCCTTCCCTTCACCTCATTCTCGACCCCGCGGAGACTGGTCGTTGCGAGCGGCGACTGCAAGGATGCGGAGCTGGGCAGCCAGGCTAACGCGTTCCTCGGCGCCCTCGTGTCACGTCCGGAGCAGGACGTCCTGAGCGCGTCCGGGTTCAGCGAGCGGCTCTTTCCACAACCCACGAAGAGTTATGAGGACCTCCAGCGGCAGCTCGACTCCGCACAGGACCACTTCTACGAGAGCCGGAACGGCAAGGCCGCCGTGTCCATCGACGAAGCCCTCCAGCAAATCAATCGACTGCCCGTGGGCGATGCGCGCTGGAAGCTCTTCGTGAACGCCCAACTCCTGCACGGCCTGAACTATCGGGCCATGGGCAAACAAAAGGAGAGCGACACCGCGTTCCGGAGCGTGTTGCGGCTCCAGCCCGACTATCAGCTCGACCCGGATTACTTCGCGCCCTCGGTGCGCCAGGGGTTCGACAAGCTGCGACGGGAGCTGATCCTGGCCCGCAAGGTGAAGCTCTCCGTGAAGTCCACCTTGCCCGCCTCGGACGTGTATCTCGACGGCATCAAGATGGGCCAGACGCCTCTGACGCTCGACGTGCTGGCGGGCAGCTATGACCTCACCCTGGTGAAGGCCGAGGCCATCAGCTTCCCTCGACAGATTCAGGCGCAGGGCGCTGACACACCGCTGCTCGTGGACCTCGCTTATGAGGGCTCCGTCTCCGCCACGCCGTTCCCCTGCCTCTCCGTGCCCGAGGCCAGCATGGAGCAGACCCTCAGTCACGCCGTCCGGCTGGGCGGCACGCTCGGTGTCGAAGAGGTCATCGTCGTGCGCCTGGAGCGCCCCAGCAGTGGCCCCAAGTGGTTCGCCGCCACGGTGCTCAATGTCGAGGGCGGCCAGAAGCTTCGAGAAGGAGGATTCAAGACACAGGGCCTGGATTCCCCGGCGGAAGCACTCTCCGCCCTGGTGGACTTCGTGACCACAGGTCGGTCTCCTTCCAACCTCGTGGTGATGAACGCCAATGGGCGTGCCCCCTGGGAGCAGGCAGTGACCTCGGACAAGTCTGGCGCCCAGCCTGGAGGCGGCATGGACATCAGCGCCCCGAACCTTCTCTCCGATGGCATCGCGGCCTCAGCGGACCGATCCACACCAGCGCTGCGCGTGGCGTCCTATGTCCTGCTCGGCACCGGCGTGGCCGCCCTGGGCGGGGCGGGTGTGGTGCGGTTCCTCGCCCAGAAGAACGTCGATGACCTGGAGAAGCGGCTCGAGAACGGTCGAATCCTCTCCTCGGACCAGGAGGCGCTGCGGCTTCGGAACTCCCTGGTCCAGAAGAGCAATCTCCTCACGGGACTGCTCGTCGGAGGAGGCGCGGCGGTCGCCACGGGGGCCGTGCTCTTCCTCCTGTCGCCCTCGCCCCGAGCACCGCCGCCTGTCTCGGTGGGTGTCGCCACGAATGGCGACGAGTTCTCGGCCAGCCTCTCCGGGACCTTCTGACGTCCACGGCTTACGGGGAATCGCTCACCATCCGCGCCGACACCCTCGCCGCCGCATAGAGTGCCGCGCATGACGCGTGCCCTTCTTGCCTTGCTCCTGGCCACGAGCGCTTCCGCCGCGGCCCCTCGCACCCTCCGGGTGGATTACTTCCATACCGGCAATGCCACCGAGGAACGCTTCAGCCTCGACAAGGTGGTGCTCGAGCCGCTGCCCTGGCCGGGCCATGCGGCACGCACGGTCGACGACACCAACCTCGGCAAGTACCTCTTCGAGGTGAGGGACCGGGACACGAACCAGGTCCTCTTCTCCCGGGGCTTCGCCTCCATCTACGGAGAGTGGGAGCTCACCACCGAGGCGAAGAGCCAGCACCGCACCCTCCACGAGTCGCTTCGCTTCCCCACGCCCGAGCGCCCCGTCCAGGTGCTCCTCAAGAAGCGCGACGCGCAGAACGCCTTCCGCGAGGTGTGGTCACTCATCGTGGACCCGAAGGACATGTTCGTGGACCCGTCCTCGCCGCCCGCTCCGGGCCCACTGCTGAAGCTGATGGAGAACGGGCCACCCGAACAGAAGGTGGACCTGCTCATCCTCGGCGACGGCTACACCGAAGCGGAGCGCCCCAAGTTCGAGAAGGACGCCAAGCGTATGGTGGACATCCTCTTCACCTTCTCTCCCTTCAAGGAACGGAAGACAGACTTCAATGTCTGGGGCTTGATGCCTGCCGCCGCGCAGTCCGGAATCTCCCGGCCATCCACCGGCGTCCACCGACGGTCGCCCGTGGGCACCACCTATGACGCCTTCGGCAGCGAGCGCTACATCCTGACCTTCGACAACAAGGCCTTCCGCGAGCTGTCCGCCTTCGCGCCCTACGAGTTCGTCGAAATCCTGTCCAACGGCAACACCTACGGAGGCGGAGGCATCCTCGGCCTCTACGGCACCGTGGCGGCCGACAGCCTGTGGGCGCCCTATGTCTTCGTCCACGAGTTCGGCCATCACTTCGCCGGCCTCGCCGACGAGTACTACACCTCTGAGTCCGTCTACGTGCCCAACGCGGACCGGCTGGAGCCCTGGGAGAAGAACGTCACCGCGCTCAAGGACCCGGAGCAGCTCAAGTGGAAGCACCTGGTGACGCCCGGCACGCCCCTGCCCACGCCATGGAGCAAGGAGGCCTATGAGACACACTCCAATGACGTGCAGAAGCGCCGACGTCAGGTGCGTGCCCAGCGCAAGCCAGAGTCCGAGATGGACTCCCTGTTCGTGGCGCAGCGCGACTGGGAGGAGAAGTTCCTCTCCTCGCAGAAGTACTCGAACAAGGTCGGGGCCTTCGAAGGAGCCAACTACGAGGCCCGGGGGTATTACAGACCCCAGCTCGACTGCGTGATGTTCTCACGGGACCGCGTGCCCTTCTGCGCGGTGTGTCAGGACGCGATTTCACAGGTCATCGACTTGTATGCGGGTCCACGACCCCAGGCGTCCCGCAAGACTCCGTGAAAACCTGACATTTCAAGGGATTCTTGCGTGACATGGCGGTGTCACGGGGGCCCCGCAATGGACCCTCTCCAGGTTCAGGTGTAAGGGGGGCGAGTTACTACCTGCATCCCTGGAGGGGACCGCATGCAGAAGCGAAATTGGCTTGCAGCGCTCATGACCGCCGTGCTCGTCACGCTGGGCACGGGCTGTGGAGATGAGTGCGTCGACCAGTTCGATTGTCGCGCCGACAATGGCCAGCCAGATCAGGGCAAGGAGTGGAGCTGTAATGACGGGACCTGTGAGCAGGTCACCATCAACATTCCGACGCCTGACTCAGGCACTCCAGATTCGGGTACGCCGGACTCGGGTACGCCGGATTCAGGTACGCCGGACTCGGGCACTCCAGACTCCGGTACTCCGGACGCAGGCGTAACGTGCAACCCGGCGTGCGCCGCGGGCGAGCTGTGCGATGTCAGCTCCGGCGCGGGCGTGTGCAAGACCTGCCGCGACTCCGCCACGGGCGCGGGCACGGATGAGGGCTGCGCCGCCGCCGCGCCTGTCTGCGATACCGCCGGTGCTGGCGGCAAGGGCGTGTGCACCGCGTGCCGCGACTCCGCCACGGGCAACGGGCAGGACCTGGGCTGCTCCGCCACCACGCCGGTCTGCGACGCCGCCGCCAACAACGGCGTGGGCGTCTGCAAGGCGTGCACGGATTCCGCCACGGGCAATGGGCAGGACCTGGGTTGCTCCGCCACGGCCCCCCTCTGCGACACGACGGCCAACAGCGGCGCTGGCGCATGCAAGGTTTGCGTCGACTCGCAGACGAGCCCCGACCTGGGCTGCTCCTCGCCCACCAACATCTGCGACACGGCGGCCAACAACGGCGCTGGCGAGTGCAAGGTCTGCAACGCCACCGAGGGTTGCCAGGGTGAGCAGACGTGCAACGCCACGGGCACCGCCTGCGAGGGCTGCGCGGACAACACGTCGTGCGCTCCGGAAACGCCGGTCTGCCGCACGGACACCACGCCGACGACGTGCGTCGAGTGCACCCCGAGCGACACCGCCCACTGCGATGCGACCAAGCCGGCCTGCAACGCCAACTTCCTGTGCGGCTGCACGGACAATGGCCAGTGCGCCGGAGTGGCGGGCAGCGAGCGCGACTTCTGCGACCTGACGGGCAACAACGGCCGCGGTCAGTGCGAGGTCTGCGTCACCGACGCACAGTGCGCGGGTGTGGACCCCGCGAAGCCGGTCTGCAACAACCGCACGGAGTGCGTGCAGTGCCTGACGAACGCGAACTGCTCGACGGGCCAGGTCTGCAACACGACCACCCACGCCTGCGAGACGGCCCCCGGCCCCACCGCGGCGGAGACCAGCGTGCAGATCGCCGCCTTCCTGGCCGCCGACGATGAGGCGACCAACCTGCCCGTCAATGGAGCCTACGTCACTGCCATCAAGCCCTCCGTGCAGGGCCAGGACAACGAGACCGAGCCTGTCGGCTTCTTCCTCCAGGCGGAGCCCAATGGCCCCGCGATGTTCGTCTCCGACGCCACCGCCCTGGGCCAGGTGGCCGTGGGTGACCGCATCAGCCTGACGGTCGCCCTGAAGGTGATCGCCAATCAGCAGGACCTGGCCAAGACCGTCACGGGCCTGACCCGTCTCAGCCAGGGCCACTCGGTCAGCGCGCTCGTCGTGGACCGCTCCGCCGCGACCGACCTCGTGACCGCTCTGGAGTCCTACGAATACGAGCTGATCTCCCTCACGGGCAACATCACCGCGGCTGGAGGCGCGGCGGGCGCGGGATTCACGGGCTTCCCCATCACGACGACCGGGATGTCCGGCACCAACACCATCCGGCTGCGCTTCCCCTCGGCAATCTCCCAGGCGCTCGACGTCGCCCAGGGCTGCCAGTTCAACTTCACGGGTCCCCTGTGGCGGTTTGCCGGCGCCCCGCAGCCGTCGGTTTTCTCCGCTTCGGACATCACGCTCAGTTGCCCGGCGCCCAAGCTGGTCACTGCCGCAGCGTCCTCGCTGACGGCGGTCACCCTGACTTTCGACCGCAACATCGCCCAGGAGAGCATCACCGACCTGGCTACTCAGTTCACCTTCTCCAATGGACTCAGTGCCACGAACTTCCAGGTGAATGGCCGCGTGGTCACCCTGACCACGACCGCTCAGACCCCCGGTGCCGCATATATCGTCACCGTCGCGGACACGGTGAAGGACACGCGCGGTAGTTCCGTGGTGGCTCCGAACAACACGGATGAGTTCACAGGCTTCCGCACCGCCGCTGTGGTGCGGATCACCGAGGTTCAACCGAACATGGCGAACGGCATGGATCTGGTCGAACTCCAGGTTCTTTCGTCGGGCACCACGGATGGATTGGTGCTCCAGCAGGACGTCAATTCGGCCCTGGTTCTTCTGGCATTCCCCAACGTCAACGTCGCGCAGGGGGACCTCATTGTCGTCCACATCAATGAGGCTGCCGCGTACCAAGGCGAGACCACCGCCAAGGACCAGTTCCCCAAGACCACCGTGGCCGCCAACTACGACAACGCCTGGGACTTCAAGGGCGGCGCGACGGGCATCACCTTCTCCAGCCGCATCTTGCTGGTCAAGGATACTGCCGGAACGATTCAGGACGCGGTCTCGTTTGCGCGTACGGCGGGTACCCCTCCCGGCGCGTTCCCTGGAAACCTGCAGGCCATCCAGGCCGCTGGCCAGTGGCTTCCTGCGGACTGCGGCGGCGCGCTCTGCACGACGAGTTCGACGCCGACGGCTGCGCAGGTCTCGGCTGACTGGACCACCATCCCGACAACCGCTGCCAACGTGACGCCGGCGACGGACACCATTCGTCGCGTCAGCGCGACTGACAACAACACAGGTGCGGACTGGGCCGTGGGTCCTCAGTCGTGGGGTGCTGCGAACCCGTAGTCTGACCCGGTCTTGCTGAGACATCCTGGCCGCGGTCCCTTAGGGGGCCGCGGCCTTTTTCTTGGCCGCATCCCCTGACACCCGATTGAGCTGTCGTCAGTTCTCCGGACTACAGTGCCCTCTCTCACCTGGGGCCTCGGCTCCTACCGGTCCGGAGTCTCCATGCGGTTCCACCGCGCCCTGGCGCTGCTCTTTGCCCTCAGCCTCACCGCATGCCCCGGCTCAAAGCCCACCACGCCCCTCTTGCCGGAACAGGACGCCGGTCCGACTCCCACCGACGCCGGCCCTACTCCTACCGACGCCGGCCCGACTCCCGCCGACGGCGGCCCTACTCCCATCGATGCCGGCCCGACTCCCGCCGACGGTGGCCACACCTCGCTCACCTTCGAGACCGCCACCCTCTCCGACGCCTACGTCGGTGACGCGTACTCCGCGCCCCTCGCGGTCTCCGGGGGCTCGCCCCCTTACGCTTGGACCCTCATCAGCGGCGCCCTTCCTCCCGGACTCACCCTCCTCGACTCCGGCGGCCTCCAGGGCACCCTCTCCGCAGGAGGCACCTCCACCTTCAGCCTCCGCGCCACCGACGCCCTCGGCGCCACCGCCACGCGCGAGCTCTCGGTCACCATCTACCTGCCCCCCACGCTCGCTCCCGTGAGCCCTCAGCTCGTCTACGTCCGCGACAACATCGCTCGCGCACTTGAGCCCTCCGGCGGCAAGGCCCCCTTCGTCTTCACCACGCCAGGCCCGCTGCCCCCAGGACTCACGCTCGCTCCCGAGGGACTCCTCCACGGGCAGCCCACCCAGGACGGCGCCTTCACCTTCGAGGTCCTCGCTCGCGACGCCAATGGCCGCACCACCACGCGCTCGGTCACCTTCACCGTCGCCGCCCTGCCCTCCATCACCACCCTGTCACTCTCCGATGCGACGCTGAGCGCCCCCTATCAGCAGACGCTCGGCGCCACGGGTGGCCGTGGCTTGCTCACCTGGACACTCGCCTCTGGCTCTCCACCTCCCGGCCTCACGCTCTCGCCTCAGGGCACGCTGAGCGGCACCCCCTCCTTCAGCGGCACCGCGTCCATCACCGTCCGCGTCTCCGACGAGTCCGGACGCACCGACCAACGCACCCTCGCGCTCATCGTCTACGCCCCACCCGCCATCACCAGCACCCCCAGCGACGGCTACGCCACCACCGCGTACACCGCGTCCCTCACCGCCTCGGGAGGACGCGCTCCCTTCACCTGGTCCGTCGCCAGCGGCGCCCTGCCCTCGGGCCTCTCCCTCGCGCCGGGCTCGGGCATCCTCTCCGGCACCCTCGGCTCCAGCGTGGGGACGCACAACCTCACCCTTCGAGTCACCGACAGCGCCGGCCGCACCAGCACCCGCGCCGTCACGCTCTCCGTCTACTCGCTGCCTGTCGTCACCGGCGCGGCCACCTCGCTCGATGGCTACGTCACCGTCCCCGTGAGCGCGGTCTACGGGGCCTCCGGTGGAAAGCCGCCCTACACCTTCGACACCCCCAGCACCCTGCCCTCCGGACTCACGCTCTCCAGTGACGGCCGCCTCACCGGCACGCCCTCCGTGCCCGGCCCCTTCTCCCTCCAGGTCCGAGCCAGCGACTCCAACGGCCGAAGCGCCCTTCGTCCCCTCGCGCTCAGCATCTTCGCGCTCCCCTCCATCACCACCAGCACCCTCCCGGAGGCCGACACCGGCGAGCCCTACTCAGCCACCCTGTCCGTCTCCGGTGGCAAGGCGCCCTTCTCGTGGAGCGTCGTCTCGGGCTCGCTGCCCGCGGGCCTGTCCCTCTCCAACTCCGGCACGGTGAGCGGCACCACCCCCTCCAGCACCGGCAGCACCTTCACCGTGCGCGCCTCCGACACCAACGGCCGCGTCGCGGACCGCGCCTTGTCGCTCGCCGTCTACGTACCGCCCTCGGTGACGACGACGACCGTGCCCATGGCCGTCTCCGGACAGCCCTACTCCGCCACCCTCGCCGCGAGCGGCGGACGCGCGCCCCTGACCTGGAGCCACGTGGGCACGCTGCCCACCGGCCTGTCCCTCTCCTCGAGCGGTGTCATCTCCGGCACCCCCACCGAACAGGGCACCAGGTCCTTCAGCGCCGTCGTGCAGGACGCCAAGGGCACCTCCGCCTCGAGCGCGTTGTCGCTCACCGTCAGCGGCTCGGGACAGGTGCTCACCGTGGGCCACTGGAACATCGAGTGGTTCGGCGCGGACAACCAGGGGCCGCCCGCATCCACATCACCCGGAGGCACGCCCGATGACCTGCAGCTCGCTCACGCGGGCGACATCCTCTCCGAAGCAGGCGCCAACGTGTGGGGCCTCGTCGAGATGGTGGACAGCGCGGACTTCCAGGTCCTCAAGGCCCAGCTTCCCCAATACGACGGCTTCCTCGCCAACGACTGGAGCTACGTCTCCAACGCCAGCTCCTGGTACTCCGCCGGCGAGCAGAAGCCCGGCATCCTCTACGACAGCAGCCTCGTCTTCCAACGCGCGGAGCTCATCCTCACCGCGAACGACTTCTCCTTCGGAGGACGTCCTCCCCTGCGCGTCGACTTCACCACCGTCATCAACGGCGCGCCGACTCCCATCTCCGTCATCGTCCTGCACATGAAGGCCTTCGACGATGTGGATTCCTATACGCGAAGGCAGGAGGCCAGCATCGCGCTCAAGGCGTACCTCGATGCCCTGCCCACCGCGCGCGTGTTCGTCCTGGGCGACTGGAATGACGACGTCGACCGCTCCATCACTCGCAACGGCGGTGTGAACCTGCCGACGCCGTTCCAGAACCTCCTCGACGACCCCACGCACTACACCTTCATCACCAAGGTCTTGTCCGAGCGCTCGGAGCGCACCACCACCGAGTACCCCGACACCATCGACCACACGCTCGTCAGCGACGAGGTCGCCGCCGTCTACGTCCCCAACTCTGTCCGCGTCGTCCGTCCCGACACGCGGATCCTCAACTACAACAACATCGTCAGCGACCATTACCCCGTCGTCAGCCGCTACGACTTCGGCGGAGGCGGCGAAAGCACCGACGGAGGAACCCAGACGCCTCCCGCGATGCTCATCAACGAGGTGCTGGCCAACGAGCCCGCGGTCCCCACCGGCGACGGAGGCACCGCGCCCGACACCGACCATGAATTCGTCGAGGTCATCAACACCGGCGGCTCCACCGCTGACCTGTCTGGCTGGTCGCTGTGGGACTCCAACGTGGTCCGGCATACCTTCGCCACCGGGACGCTCGTCGCGCCGGGCCGCGCGTATGTCATCTTCGGCGGCTCCCGAGGCTTCCCGCTCGGCACGCCCGACACCGCGCCCGCGTCCACGGGAACGCTGGGCCTCAACAACGGGGGTGATGGCGTGAGCTTGCGCGACTCCACGGGCGCTCTCGTGGATGTGATGACCTATACGGGCACCGTGGACAACGTGTCCCTCAATCGCTCACCCGACGCATTCCCGGGCACCGACTTCGTCCTCCACACCACCCTCAATCCCAGCCTCGGCTCCTCACCGGGACGTCGCGCGAACGGCAACGCCTTCTGACCCGAGGCCCCTTCCCTCCCGCACGGCGGGCTGATGACCACGAGCGGCTCGCGCGGTTCACGCGCGTCGCCGCACACGGTGCGGGGACTCATGAATGGAGAGAGGCTCACTGACGCGCCGAGGGTTTCTCGCGCTCACGCTCATGGAGCTCGCGCTCCGTCGGAAGCTTCGGGGCTTGCGGAACCACGACGTCGACCTGTCGCGCCACCCAACCTCCGGGGCCGTCGTCGTACGTCACTTCGACGGGGTCTCCCTCGCGCATCGAGGCAAGGCCCACCACCGGATTCCCGTTCAACCGCAGCAGCGTGTCCGGCGTCACCTCGACATCCCGCTCCTGTCCGCCCGTGTCGCGGATGAGCAGCTCGTTGTCGCCCACCCACTCCACGCGTCCCGACAGGGTCCCCGTGGGCTCGGGTCGTCCCGAGCCACCCTGTCCCGTGCCGCCCGGGTCGTCTGGACCCTTCAGCGCCTCGGGGTCCGGTGCGCGCTCTCGCGAGGCGACGAGGTCTCGCAACAAGGACGAGCGCACCTCACGGTCGTCCGCCGACGGATTCTGCGTCGTCACCTTGTCCTCTTGCCGCTCGCAGCCGCTCCCCAGCACGCCCGCCGCGAGCGCCAGTACCAACCGCCGTCCTTGGCGTGTGCGGTCCATCGTCCCCCCATGCTTCCGCATGCGCGTCAGTGCCCGTGGGCCTGGGCTCGACACGCCCCGCCCTCTCACTCCTCGTCAACATGCGAACGCTCCAGGCAGCCGAGAACCCGGGGAGCCCTAGCCCCAGCCCCGAAGCACGATGGGCAGGCAGCCTGGCGCCGCGCCACTCGTCCGGCGGGGCCCGGATTCCTGAGCGGGCAACGAAGCCTCTCAATCACCCCGGGCCGAACCCCCTCCCCCTGGGAAATCCAAGACAGGCCTCATCGGCATGGGCCGCGAGTCACCGACACCGCGAGCTGATGGCATTCGAGGCAGCGGTCAGGCTACGAGGACGCCGCGACCTTCTCCTTGTGAGCCCCCGTGAATCCGCTTCCCCTTCCCAAAGAGCGCCATCTGCGGCCGTTTCCCTTCTTCTCGGCGCAAAAGGGCGGCCTGTGGCTGTTGCTCGTTGTCATCTTCGTCGTTTCCTACAACGCCGCGTCACGCTCCAGTTCGCTGCGTGAATACCTGACGCCGCCGGTGGTCACCGCGTTCATGGTGGCGGTATTCCTCATGCTGTTCGGCTTCTTCTTCTGGCGCATCCGAAGGTGGAGCGGGGCCTACAATCAAGGGGTCTCCTACTTCAGCGCGGGCGACGAACAAGAAGCCGCACATCGCTTTGAAGAGGCGGCACGCCGCAGCACCCAGGGTGCCCAGCGTGCGCTGTCCGTCGCCATGGTCGGGCAGTGCCTGTTGTCATTGGGACAGGCCTCGCGAGCGCTCGAGTTGTTTGGCTCGGTGGAACGTTCCGGCAAGCTGCGTGGGGCCGTGCCGGCGATGCACCAGTGGGTGCCCAACCTGATTGCCATGGCCTACCTCCTCCAAGGAGAGCTGGCCCCGGCGCGTGAGTGGCTGGAGGAAGGGCGCAGGCGCGCTCGTGGCCTGCCTCCCACCTACGCGGTGCTGCCGGATATCATCCTGCTCTGCCGCGAGGGGCAGTACTCCGCCGCGCAGGCGGCGCTCGTGTCCCGCATCGCCGAGGCGGATGCGCTGGTGGGACGCGATGCCCGCCGGCTCAAGCTCGTCAGGGCCTTCACGCTGGACGCAGTGGACCCGACCATGCATGCGGCGGACATCGAGGCTTCGCTGACAGCGGCACGGCTCAGTCGCCCGGATGACTTCGAGGCACTGTCGGCTCGGTGGCCGGAGCTGCGCGCCTTCATGGAGCGCAAGGGCTTGACGACCGCTGTCGCCGCGTAGGTGGCGAAGCGGAGCCTCCTAGAACTTCCACTCCGTCCCCGGCTTCCCGAGCACGGCACGGGTCGCCGCCACATCCCGTAGCGCCTTGAAGGGCGAGGCCTCGGCCAGCTTCACGACGGAGTCCAGGACCACCGCCGCCATCCGCACATTGTCGCTGGCGATGGCTCCGTCCAGGCGCTCGAAGAGTTGTCGAAAGTTCTCCCGACGCTCGTCGAAGCCGCGGTCCAGGTAGTCCAGGAGCACGTCACGCATGGCGTGGATGTGCTCGACATTCACCCGGGACTCTTCACGCAGCCGAGTCTGCTCCGTGCGCTCCTTCTCGATGTCGCGCACGCACTCGGCCACCACCTTGATGCCGGCCAGGACGCCCTTCAGGGACAAGTCCATCTTCACGCTCATGCGGTCTCCCGTTGCAGCAGGCCGAGAGACTGCTCCAGCAACCCCTCCAACTGGGCGTTGAGGCCTCCGCCTTCGGTGAAGAGCGGCACCCGCATCAGCTCGCTCTCCGCCTTCGCCAGATGCATGGCGGTGGCGAACCGAGCCAGATGCCCATCGTTCTCGGCGTCGAAACACTCCACCAGCTCCCAGAGGGCGTCGATGGCCCGACCCGCTCGCTGGTCGAGCGCGCCGAGAACACCGCTCAGCTCATCCACGCGCACTCCCGCCCGCGTCAGCAGGGCGATGGCCGCATCGATGCGCGCGACCTGTTCATCGACCTCCTCCGCATAGGCCAGGGCCTTCGTTCTGGCCTTCTCGCCCTGATGGGCCATGACGAAACCCACGACGGCCATCGCGGGGGCCACCGCGATGCCTCCGAGAACCGCGGTGCCTCCAGCCACGCCCCAACCGCCCGCGGCAAGGGAGCCGCCGCCAAGCCAGGCCAGCAGGGCGCTGTTCGCCGCGGCGCCCGTCAGCCCCGACAACGCGGCCCCCGTTCCAGCCGTGGCGAAGCTGGTGACCAGCCCCGTGGTCAGGGCGCTTGCTCCCGCGCCTGTGACAGCCGCCGCGACCGAGCCAGACAACGTGCCGCCTGCTTCGAGATACTGCACGGCGAACTCGCGGACGGATTCCCGACTCACCCCCACTCGGCCCAGGTGCTCCAATGCATCGAGGCGGGCCTTCTGATTCAACTGCTCCAGGAAGTCGAAGAGACGACGGAAGGTCGTCGCGACAACGCCATCTCGCTGAGAGGCCAGGGCATCCAGCTGACGTTGTAGCGCGCCGCGTGCTCCCTCCAACCGTTGCACCGCAGCTTCATGTCGTGCCTGCGCCTCCTCGCCAATGTCCTTGGCGTCCTTCATGCGGTCGATTCCGTCATAGCTTTTCTTGGCGCCATAGCCAAAGAGACCCGCGAGAAGGAGCGCGGCGGGAATGAGCGGAAGCGGCATCACATACCTCCAGAGTGCGTGAGATGGGCCCATCAAACGAAGTCTGTCAATCAAGGGCGGACGACTTCGGACGCACCCTTGTCGGACCCACGATGGGTCATGAACGCCCCGATGGGAATACCTCTCCGGGGTGATGTGCCTTTGAGCCTTTCCCCTCACGCACGCGCCCGCATCCCGTTACCCTGCCCCGGGCTGGTACAGTCAGACGTGTGAGGTAGCCGTCCTTCGGCGCCAGGCGGGGAGCGACACAATGCCAGGATGGATGCGGGCGCTGCCGACCCTGGTGGCCGCCACTCAGTCAGACGGGGCCGGGGGAACGCTGTGCTTCATGGTCGTCATGGGTCTGGGGGCTTGGGGCGGCATTGTCTGGCTCAGCAAGCTCAACAAGCGCTGGAAGGCCGCGCAACTGTCAGGCGCCATCGTCGCGCCGGCTCTCGCACCCGTTGCTCGCTCCACTCCAACTGCCTCCACCATCGCGCTGCGTTTCGAAACCGTGAGCTCGCCCAGGGTCTCCCCGGGGCTCATGGTCCGCATCCCAGATGAGCCGAGGCCGGTGGCACCACGTGCCGCGCCACCGCCACCTGCGACTTCCGCGCCCGCGAATTTCACGATGACGGCCTCCACTCCGGCAGCGAAGCCTGTTGAGCCCGCTCCGCGCGTCGAGCCCGCTTCGCCCGTGCCCACGAAGTCCTTTGAGCCCGCTCCTCCCACAAGGAGCGTGCCTCCCATGCCCGAGGCAGCGGCGGTTTCCGCTCCTCCCGTGACGACGGTGCCAGCCGTCGCGACGCAGACGGCCCCCAGTCCCACGTTTTGGCCACCCACTCCGCTCAAGACCGGTTGGATTCCTCCTGGCCAGTCCATCGAGGTCGGCGGGTACACGCTGAAGGACGGCATGGTGTACGTGGGCTCTCGACTGCGCGCCGTGAATGCGCCTGGCACCGAGCCCGCGCTCATCAATCCGAGTCTTGAAGTAGCCTCTCGGCCCAACCGTGACGGGCAGGGCATGCGGTACTGGCCCTCGTACTCGGACATCTCTCCCGCTTCCCGCGCGGGTTATCTGGAATGGCTCGCGAGTGGCCGCCGCAATCCCACCGCCTATATCGGCCATGTCTTTTTGTTCTTCTACGGGCTGGAACGCCGCGTGCTCCACGACCTGGGCACGGACTCCGAGGCACTCGCCGAGGCCCGCCTCATCGAAGAAGAGGTCCAGGCACTCCTCAAGGTCCACGAAGAGAACAGCTCCTTCCACACCTACGCGTCGGCCTTCCTCGACGTCCTTCGCGTGCGCCGCGCTGGCGAAGACGGCCTGCTGAAGGAGGCGCCCCAGTTCACGCTGCGCCATGCAGGCGCCGCCTCGTTCGACGTGCGCATGGCCGTGGGCACCGCGGCGGCCAAGGGACTGCCGCTCCCCGCGGACTGGGCACTGGCCTGGGCCGTGGAGGCGAGTGACTCGCGCCTGCGAACTCCCGCCACACGCTGTCCCGAGGAGTTCCAGGCCCTCTTCCGCGCGCGCTACCAGCGTGACCACGGCGCGGGCATCGTCCCTCGCTCCAGGAAGTCGAAGGTGGAGGCCCGCTATGAGCCCGCGAGCGCATCCTTCGGCGGAATGGTGCGCCTGGCCTCGACCTCCGTCTCCGAAGCCTCCGAGACGTCCCTCAAGCCCGTGCGCGCGCTCATCGAGGACTGCTGCGAATCGCTCGAGTCCTACAGTCGCTGGGTGGGGAAGAATCCCGACGCGCGCAACAGCATGAGCGCCCTGGCCCTGCTTCCCGATGAACTGACGTCGACGATGCAGGGAGGCTCGGACGTGCAGGCGCTCCGCGCGCTGTTGCAGAAGTCGCTCGGGAGCACCGTCTCCGCTCCCGTGACCGCCGCCACCCTCCTGGAGCACTGGCCCACCGCGACCTCCGGGAAGCTCTCCAAATCCGAAGCCGTGGGACTGGCCCAGGCCCTGGAGAAGCTGGGCTACGGCATGGAGCCCGACCCTCGCATGGGCGGCGCCGTGCTCGCTCCCGAGGAGTCCGCCCACGTCTTCACGCTGCCCCCGGAGTCACCGACCGCGCCCTCCGGCGACTACCTGTCCGCGCTCGCGATGCTCCACCTCGCAGCAGCCGTGGCGACCGCGGATGGAACCGTCTCCACGGACGAGACCACTCGCATGGAGGCCATGGTGGAAGCAGCGCAGGGACTGCTCGCCTCGGAGAAGACCCGCCTCAAGGCACATATCGCCTGGCTCCTCGCGAGGCCGGCCTCCAGCGCGGGCCACAAGAAGCGCGTCGAGGCGCTGGCTCCCGAGGCGCGAACATCTCTGGGCAACCTCCTCATCGAGGTCGCCATGGCGGACGGCAACGTGTCGCCCCAGGAGCTCAAGACGCTGTCGAAGCTCTACGCCATGCTCGGACTCGACGAGGCCAGCGTCTACTCCCGCGTCCACGCCGCCTCGGCGACACGGCCCACCGCCGCGACGGAGCCCGTCTCCATGCGGCTCGCCGGAGCACCCGAGCAGGGCTTCACCATCCCCGCGCCTCCTCCCGAGAAGGCTGAGCGGTTGGCGCTCGACATGCGCAGCGTGCAGGCGAAGCTCGCCGAGACCGCCGCGGTCTCCAGCCTCCTGGGCAGCATCTTCGCCGAGGAGGAAGCGCCTCCTCCCGCCACTCCACCCACTCCCGTGGAGGCCGGCGTCGCGGGCCTGGACTCCCTTCACACCTCCCTGCTGCGCGCCCTCGTCGCGAAGACGGAGTGGCCTCGCTCGGAGGTGGAGAAGCTCGCCGGTGGGCTTGGCCTGCTCACGGACGGCGCGCTGGATGTCATCAACGATGCGGCCTTCGAGGTGTGCGGCGAGCCCGTCCTCGAAGGCGACGAAACCCTTCAGCTCAATGAGCAGGCAGCACGGGAGATGATGTCATGACGGACGCGACGCCTCAGGGACGCATCAGGCCGAAGGACCGGGACGCCATCGTCCAGTCGCTGCGCGCGGGTGTCGTGCCTCGCGTGGGACAGCAGCACATCCAGGTGGGTCGCGTCGAAGAGGTCCGGGCCCTGGTCCGCGACGTGGAGCGCATCGCCGAGGGTGGAAGCGCCATCCGCTTCGTCATCGGCGAGTACGGCTCCGGCAAGACGTTCTTCCTCAACCTCATCCGCTCCATCGCCCTGGAGAAGCGCCTCGTCACACTGCATGCGGACCTGAATCCCGACCGGCGGCTGCATGCGACGGATGGGAAGGCTCGCAGCCTGTACGCGGAGCTGCTGCGCAACATGGCCACCCGGGCCAAGCCCGAGGGCGGCGCGCTCGCCAGCGTCGTGGAGCGCTTCGTCTCCAGCGCCCTCACGGACGCGAAGAGCCGGAACCTCAACCCCGAGGCCGTCATCCGGGAGAAGCTCGCCGCGCTCTCGGAGCTGGTGGGTGGCTACGACTTCGCGGAGGTCATCGCCGCCTACTGGCGCGGTCATGACAGCGGGAACGAGGTGCTCAAGGCCGACGCCGTGAAGTGGCTGCGCGGCGAGTTCTCCACGCGCACCGATGCACGCAAGGCGCTGGGCGTCCGCACCATCATCGACGACGCGGATGTCTACGACCAGCTGAAGCTCCTGGGTCGGTTCGTCCGGCTGTCCGGCTACGACGGGTTGATGGTGTGTCTGGATGAGCTGGTCAATCTCTACAAGATGTCCAACACCAAGGCCCGCGCCTCCAACTACGAACAGATTCTGCGCATCCTCAATGACTGTCTCCAGGGCACCGCCGAGGGCCTGGGCTTCATCCTGGGAGGAACGCCCGAGTTCCTCATGGACACGCGAAAGGGCCTCTACAGCTACGAGGCCCTCCAGTCGCGACTGGCCCAGAACACCTTCGCCGTGGGCAACCTCGTCGACTACAGCTCACCGGTGCTCCGGCTGGCCAACCTCACCCCCGAGGACCTGTACGTCCTGCTCACCAAACTGCGGCACGTCTACTCCGCGGGCGACACGTCCGCGCAGCGCCTGCCCGACGAGGGACTCCACGGCTTCATGACCCACTGCTCCGAGCGCATCGGCGAGGCGTACTTCCGCACGCCCCGGAGCACCGTGACGGCCTTCATCAACCTCCTGGCCGTCCTCGAACAGAATCCGACCGCGGATTGGAAGGAGTTGCTCGGCGGCGTGCAGCTCACCGCGGACGTCAACCCGGACCTCGCCCCCCTGGCCGAGGCGGAGGCAGGAAGCATGACGGCCGGAGCGGATGATGAGCTCGCATCCTTCAAGCTCTGACCCGAGCGGCTCCGCGTCGGGCTCCTTCCACCGGCTGCACCCCAAGGTGCGGCGCTGGGTGTGGAGCCAGGGATGGAAGGAGCTGCGCGGCATCCAGGAGGTCGCGATTGCTCCCATCATCGAGGGGACGCAAGACGTCATCCTCTCGGCGTCGACGGCCAGCGGGAAGACGGAGGCCGCGTTCCTGCCCATCTGCAGCAGGCTCGCGGAGGACTCCGGCGGCAGCGTGCGCGCCATCTACATCGGCCCGCTCAAGGCC
Organism: Myxococcus sp. AM011; assembly: GCF_013372595.1. Lineage (NCBI taxonomy): Bacteria > Pseudomonadati > Myxococcota > Myxococcia > Myxococcales > Myxococcaceae > Myxococcus > Myxococcus sp. AM011. The sequence continues at coordinate 28,563 of NZ_JABXEM010000048.1, read as the reverse complement.
CTCATCAACGACCAGTTCGAGCGACTCGATGGACTCTGCGAGGGGCTGGGGATTCCCGTGCACCGCTGGCACGGCGACGTATCCCAGGGCCACAAGTCGCGGCTGCTCAAGTCCCCGGCGGGCATCCTCCTCATCACTCCCGAGTCGCTCGAGGCCCTCTTCATCCGACAGGGCTCCGCTCTCGTCAGCTTGTTCTCCGGGCTGGAGCACATTGTCATCGACGAGTTGCATGCCTTCATCGGCACCGAGCGGGGCTGTCAGCTCCAATCGCTCCTGCACCGGGTCGAGCTGACCTTGCGTCGCACCGTGCCGCGCGTGGGCCTCAGCGCCACGCTGGGCGACATGTCCCTGGCCGCGAAGTTCCTCCGGCCCGGAGACGGAGAGCAGGTCCGGCTGTGCAACGCGGACTCGGGTGGTGGAGAGCTGCTCCTCCAACTGAGGGGCTATCGCAAGCGCGCACCGGATGCGGAGCGGTTGGACTCTGGAGAGGAGTCCGATGACGGGCTGCCCGAGGATGAGCACGACGTGGGCGCGCACCTCTTCAAGACGCTGCGAGGGACGCACAACCTCGTGTTCGCCAACAGCCGCAGGAACGTGGAGCTCTACGCGGACCTGCTGCGCCGCATGTGCGAACAGGCCCGGCTTCCCAATGAGTTCTTCCCCCATCACGGCAACCTCTCCAAGGAGCTGCGCGAGGAGGCGGAGGCCGCGCTCAAGGCGAAGCAGCGGCCCGTCAACCTGGTGTGCACCACCACGTTGGAGATGGGCATCGACGTGGGCGCCGTGCAGAGCATCGCGCAGGTGGGCGTGCCTCCCTCGGTGGCCAGCCTTCGTCAGCGTCTGGGACGCAGCGGACGCAAGGGCGGGCCCGCCGTGCTCCGGCTGTATCTCCAGGAAGCCGAGCTGACGAAGACGAGCCCCCTGGCGGACCAGCTCCGTGTGCGACTGGTCCAGTCGGTGGCGATGCTGGAGCTGCTGCTGACGAACTGGTTCGAGCCTCCCGCCTCGGGCGCGTTCCACTTCTCCACGCTGGTCCAGCAACTGCTCTCGCTCATCGCCCAGCATGGCGGCGTCAAGGCGGGCGAGGCCTTCTCCGCGCTGTGCACGGGAGGTCCCTTCGCGCGGGTGTCTCGCGAGGACTTCGCGCACTTCCTGCGGGGCCTGGGACAGCGTGAGCTGCTCTCGCAGTCCTCGGATGGGACGCTGCTCCTGGGTCGAGTGGGAGAGCGGATCGTCAACCACTACAGCTTCTATGCGGCCTTCGCCTCGGTGGAGGAGTTCCGGCTGGTGGCCTCGGGACGCACGCTGGGCACGATGCCCATCGACCAGCCGCTCTTCGTCGGCACGTACCTCATCTTCGGCGGACGACGGTGGCGCGTGCTCGCCGTGCAGGCCGACGAGAAGGTCGTGGAGCTGGAGCCCGCTCCCGCGGGACGTGTCCCCATGTTCGAGCCAGCCAGTGTGGGCGGCGTGCACGACCGCGTGCGGGAGCAGATGCGCGCTGTCTATGCCGGTGACGGTGTTCCTCGGTACCTGGATGCGCGTGCGCAAGAGCTGCTGGCGGAGGCTCGGGCGAACTTCCAGCGATGGGGGCTCGCCGAGCGGTCCATCGTCACCTCAGGCCGGGAGGTCCATGTCTTCCCGTGGGCTGGTGACGCGGTGGTGCACACGCTGGCGCTGTCACTTCAGGCGCGTGGACTGTCGGTGGAGGCGCTCGGTGCCGTGTTGAGCGTGGAGGCGATGCAGTCGGACGTGGAAGGCGCCCTGCGTGGGCTCGTGGCGGAGGGGCCACCTCGGGCCGAAGCCCTCACGACTCACGTGGCCAACATGGCGCTCGAGAAGCATGACGGTTTCGTGCCGGAGGACTTGCTCGCGCGTGACTACGCTGCTCGATACCTGGATGTCCAGGGTGCGTGGCGCGCGGCGCAGCGAGTATTGCAATGAAGCTCTTCATGGAGAGGCCGTGTCGCCCATGAGTCGTCCGTCCCTTGAATCGCAGGCCGTCGACCTGATGACTCCCGAAGACGCGGCGGCCATCAAGCACGCCGCCACGCAGGCCTTCGTCGAATGGGCACGACGTCTGCCCGTAGCCCCTCCGAACCCAACGGACTTCATCCGCTCCGTGGAGCCGAAGTCGCGCAGGGCCTGTCGGCTCTACACGACCATCACCGAGCGGAACGTCGTATGGAAGGAAGGCGCTACCTCAGGCCCCCTGCCCATCACCGGGTTGAGGCGCCAGGCGAACAGCGTCGACCCGTGGGCGGAGACACGCGCGAGCCTCCGCGAGAGCAGTCTCTCCATCTTCGCTTGTTCATCCTGTGGAGGACAGACCTCGCATTCTTGCTCCAGGTGCAGCGGGAGTGGGGTGGTCCGCTGCTCGAACTGTAGCGGTACACGGAAGGCCTACGGGTATGCATCGAACGGCTCGCGCCGGCTCATGAACTGCAGGCCGTGCAATGCGAAGGGCAGCGTCGACTGTAGCGGCTGTCATTCGTCGGGGCGCGTGTCCTGCGCACCGTGCTTCGGGCACGGTCGTGAGCAGCGCTGGCTCGACTTCGACGAGTCGGTCCGCTTCGACTTCCTGGTGATGACCGAAGACGAGGAGCAGCGCCGCCTGGTGTGGACGAAGGTGGGGATGGAGAAGGACGCGAAGCTCCTGGGAGAAATCAGCGCGAACGGCGTGCTGTCACACCAGAAGGTCGCTCCTCATCTCCCCGAGGATTGGCTCCAGGAGCATTGGGGGAAGACCGGGGTCTCGCTCAAGAGCCAGGAGCGCATCACCAGCCAGCTCTTCCAGGTCTTCGAGGTGCCCGCCGCGCAGGTCTCCTACGCCATCGCGGATGCCGCTCCCACGGTGGTGCACTTCGAAGGTCAGCGGATGCTGGCACCACCGGTCTCGCCGGACCGACAGTTCGCGGCGCGGGCCCGAAAGGTCTTCGCGGCGCGGTGGGTCCTCATCCCGCTGGCCGTGGGGATTCCGTTCCTCTATCTCATTCGAGGCTCCTACTTCTGGAACGTCTGGCTGGCGGCGCTGAGCGCATTTCTGGGGGTCTCCGCGACTCTGGGTGAGCACTTCGTCCGAGACTGGACCCTCGGCAAGAAGACGGGTGCTCGCCGCTGGGGAATCAGCGCGGCCGTTTCCGCAGTGCTCGCGGGTGTCACAGCCCTGGTCGCGGAGCCGAGCCTGGGTGCCGCGCAACGGCATCTCACGGAGGGACGTCTCGACGACGCGAACAAGGAACTGCTCGCGCTGGGCGGCCCCGAGGACCCTGCCCTCCAGCAAGAGTGGACGGACCTCCATCTCGCCCATGCGCTCCGCGCGGAATCAGTGAAAGAGGTCGCCGAGGATGCCCTCCTGCTCAAGGCGGGCTCTCCACAACGGGCGAAGGTCGACCAGCACCTCCTTGAGCTCACTCAGCGGCAGGTCCTCCATTCCCTCGCAAGCAAGGAGCCAGCCTCAGCCCTGGAGGTGCTCTCCATCGCCAGGCCCGCGCTCGAACAGGATTTCTCGAAGGACGTCGGCGTGCTGACCGCGAACATCCACGACACGGAGTACGAGGCCTGCTCGACGGACGCCTGTCGGTGGAAGACCCTGGGCGCCGCGCTTCGCGCCGAGCACACACCAGCCAGGGAGCAGCGACTGGGTCGGGTGCGCGCGACACTCGTGGAGCAGATATCGCCCAAGCCGCGTCCCAAGGTGGCCACCCTGGAGTGGCTCCTGCATCTCGACAAGATCTACGCGCTCACCACCGAGCTGGGTGAGACGCCGTCCGATGCGGACCTTGGGGAGCGCGCACGACAAGCCGCCACGTGGACTCGGGAGGAACGGGAGCGGATTCCCCTCATCGGCGCCGAGCGCACCGTGGCCATCTCACTGCTTCAACTGACAATCACCAGCGACGCAAGCATCCTGAAGAAGACCACTGACTCCGTCGCCCTCTACTGCGCGCTGAAGGATGGGCGCTGCGCGGGTGCGTATCTGGTGGGCGCGGACAAGAGCTCGCGCGTGCTCAACAACGTGAAGCACACCGCGACCACGCAGGAGCTGCTCTCACGTGTCCTGGGGCATCCTGTCGAGCTGCCCACGCCACCGCAGCCTCGTAGCGGCAAGGCCCCCACGCAGACCACCTGGAAGGACGGCGGGGTGACCATCGTGGCGCGGTGGAGCAGTACCGACTTGATGGAGTTGCGCATCGGAGAGGTGAAGCCATGAATCCGAAACCTCCACGCTTGCTCTCTGTCAGCGCGGCGCTCATGGGACTGCTCGGCGGCGCGGCGCCCTCGGGCCTGCTCATTCCGGGCATCGAACTCCAGGTCGCCCAGCCCACCTGGCGACGACGCGACGAAGAGGACTCGCGTGACGAGCTGCTCCTCGTCGCCCCACCCACCAGCGGGCAGATTCTCCTCGCGGGGCATCGCTCGCACCGCTCCCACTCCTCGCATCGCAGCCACTACTCCGGGAGCCGGAGCCGGAGTTACGGCGGCGGATACTCCGCACCCGCCGACGAGCCGGAGCCTCCTCCACCACCCCCCAAGCCCGCGATGGTCTCCTTCGTCGCATTCCCTGGGGGACGCATCTTCGTCGACGACAAGCCCGCGGGGCAGGATGTGACGTCGCTGATGCGACTGGCGGCGGGGAAACACGTGGTTCGCATCGAGAACCGTTTCCTCGGCACCACCACCGTCGAGGTGGACCTGGTCGCGGGGCAGATGGGCGATGTCACGATTGAGTGGTAGCGGCAGGCCCGGGAGCTGACACGTGAAGACAAAAGAAGCTGAGTCCCAGCCGCCATTCACCTTCCTCGACGGCGCCGTTCAGGCCGTCCTCGACCTGCGGGTCTATCGACTCGTTGCGATACAGAAGTCCGCGTACCGTTTCGCGGAGCGGTGCACCGCGGTGCTCGGCTCACCCGAGGCGGACAGGCTCCCCATCCGCTTCGTCTTCGGACCCACCGTCACCGAACAGGATGCACTGGAGACCGTGCGGCTGTTCTTCCAGGAGCTGCTGGACCAGGAACTGCGCGAGCAGGTGGGCGGCGAGACTCGTGCTCTTCGCGCGTTGATTCTCGCCCAGGCCTTCTCTCGCACCGACCTGATTCGTCAGGACTGAGGGCGACGCATGTTCCATGACCGCTCCAGATACCAATCCGCTCGGGGATACCAGCTGGCGCCCTTCCGGTTCAGCCCGTTGGACGGCTCGCGCTACATCGCCACGAATGACGTGGGCGAATACGTGGTGCTGCCTCGCGCGGAGCTGGTCGAGTTCGTCAGCCATGCACTGCCCCCGGACCGGGAGACCTACAAGGCGCTCAAGTCCAGGCACTTCATGTTCGATGAGCACTCGCGCGTGGCGCTCGAGCTGCTCGCTCTCAAGTACCGCACTCGCGCGGAGCAGCTCGCGTCCTTCACCGGGCTGCACATCTTCGTCGTCACGCTGCGCTGCGACCACTCCTGTCCGTACTGCCAGGTGTCTCGACAAGCGGAGGGACGCCTCGACTTCGACATGTCACGAGAGCATGCCGACCGGGCGCTCGACTTCATGTTCCGCAGTCCGTCCCCCGCCCTGAAGGTCGAGCTCCAGGGCGGCGAGCCGCTGCTCCACTTCGAGCGCATCCGCTACATCGTCGAGCGCGCCAGGGCCCTGAACCAGGTGCACCGCCGAGACCTCCAGTTCGTCATCGCGAGCAACCTCTCGCGCCTCACGGACGAGGTGCTGGCCTTCTGCCGTGAGCATGGCGTGCTGCTCTCCACGTCCCTGGACGGGCCCGAGGCCCTGCACAACACCCAGCGACCGGTCCGGGGCGGTGACAGTCATCAACGGACCATCGACGCGATTCGCCGGGCGAGACAGGTGCTCGGGCCGGACTCCGTCTCCGCCCTGATGACGACGACGCAGGCGAGCCTGGAGCGCGTCGAGGACATCATCGACGAGTACGTACGCCAGGGCTTCCACGGCATCTTCCTGCGGAACGTCAGCCCGTATGGGTTCGCAGTCCGCCAGCGCGCCTCGCGTCAGTACGGCGTCGAGGCCTGGGTCGAGTTCTACAAGCGAGGGCTCGCGCACATCCTTCGCATCAACGAGCAGGGGTATCCGCTCCAGGAGGAGTTCACCGCCATCCTGTTGCAGAAGCTCTTCTCCCCGAGGGGCTCGACGTACGTCGACCTCCAGTCTCCCTCGGGCATCGGCATCGGGGCGCTCGTCTACAACTACGACGGCGCGGTGTACGCCTCCGACGAGGGGCGGATGCTCGCGGAGATGGGCGACTTCTCCTTCCGGCTCGGGCACCTCTCCCGCGACACCTACGAGTCCATCATGACGTCCGAGACGCTCCTGGCCCACCTGAGCGACACGATGCCGGAGGGTGCACCCATGTGCAGCGACTGCGCCTTCCTGCCCTACTGTGGCGCGGACCCTGTCTTCCACCAGGCGACGCTGGGAGACTCCGTCGGCCACAAGGCCTTCAGCGACTTCTGCAAGAAACAGATGGGCGTGCTGCGGCACCTCATCGGACTGCTCGAGGATGACTCCCGGGCTCGGGACATCCTCATGGGGTGGCGCTGAGTCATGCCGGCACTGGACCTCGCATCGACCGGGCTGAAGTCCCTCTCGGAGCGCTCACCCGAGCCGTTCATCGGTCGCATCCGCGAGCAACCAGACCTTCCCGAGTCCGCACGCAGTCGGGAGATTCTCCTCGTCCGGCGTCCGCTGGAGCACCTTCCTCCGGGCTTCCGGGGGTATCTCCTGCTGGATGACGGTGCGGTGAGTCCGGGGCTGCGCGACGTCTACGTCCTGGCCCCCGGGCTGCGCTATCTCGCCGATGGGGATGTGGTCCGCATCCATCCCGAGCGCGGTGCCCTGGCGACGCTGTACCGCCGCGCGTCTCCGTCGAACTCGTTCCTGGTGACGGAGCGCTGCGACAACAACTGCCTGATGTGCTCCCAGCCACCTCGCAAACAGGATGACTCCTGGCTCGTGGACGAGTTGATGGAGACGCTCCCGCTCATTTCACCCCAGACTCGCGAGCTGGGAATCACGGGCGGCGAGCCGAGCCTGCTCAAGGGCCGCCTCGTCGAGCTGCTGGAGCGGATGAAGGGTTTTCTCCCAGAGACCTCCGTTCACATCCTGACCAACGGGCGCGGCTTCGCGGATGCCGAGCTGGCTCGCGCGGTGGCGAAGGTCCAGCACCCCGACCTCATGTTGGGGATACCGCTCTACTCGGACCTGCCCGAGGAGCATGACTACGTCGTGCAGGCCCTGGGCGCGTTCGATGAAACCCTCCGAGGCATCCTCAACCTCAAGCGCTCTCGCGTGCGAGTGGAGCTGCGCTGCGTCGTCCATGCGCAGACGTACTCGCGCCTGCCGCAGCTCGCGGACTTCATCACGCGCAACCTGTTGTTCGTCGACCATGTCGCGCTGATGGGGTTGGAGCTGATGGGGTTCGCCAGGACGAACCTCGGAATGCTCTGGGTCGACCCGCTCGACTATCAGGCCCAGCTCACCTCCGCGGTCAGGACGCTGAGCCGCGCGGGGCTCAACACGTCCATCTACAATCATCAGCTCTGCACCCTGCCCACCGAGCTGCATCCCTTCGCGCGAAAGAGCATCTCCGACTGGAAGAACGTCTACGCCGACGCCTGCGAGGGCTGCGTGCGACAGGAGGACTGCGGCGGGTTCTTCGCTTCAGGCATCCTGAAGCGAAGCCGAGGCATCCAGCCGTTCCTGGACTGAGTCAGAACGCGGGCAGGTCCGACGCCAGGTGCGCCGACAGGCCGCCGTCCATCACCAGGGCACTGCCGTTCACGTAGCCGCTGAAGGGCCCGACCAGGAAGGACACCATGCCCGCCACCTCCTCCGGCGTCCCGAAGCGCTTCACGGGGATTCGCTCCAGCAGTCGCGCGCGGACGGCCGGGTCCGCCTTCGCCAACATCTCCGTGTCGATGTACCCCGGGCAGAGCGCGTTGCAGGTGATGCCGTAGGCGCCCCACTCGGCGGCGATGGACTTCGAGTACCCCACCACCGCGTGCTTGGTCGCCGCGTACGTGGATGACTGCGCGCCACCGAAGAGCCCCATGATGGACGCGATGTTCACGATGCGCCCGTAACCCCGCGCCTTCATGCGCGGCAGCGCCCAGTGACACAGGTTGCGCACGCCCGTCACATTCACCCCGAACAACTGGTCCCACTCGGCGGTGCTCACCTCGTCCACGCGGTGGAACGGCCCACCCACTCCCGCGTTGTTCACCAGCACCCGAGGCACGCCCAGCTTCGCCTCCAGTCGCTCCATCGCGGCGCCCACCGCGCTCTCGTCCGCGATGTCACAGGCCAGCGGCCAGACCCGCCCACCGGCCCGCGTCAGTTGCTCCTCGAGCCGCCCCAGCGCCGCCACGTCTCGCGCCAGCAGCGCCACCTCGAACCCCTGCCTCGCCAGCTCCGTGGCGATGGCCGCGCCAATTCCACGACTGGCCCCGGTGACAATCGCGACAGGGGCCTTCGACTGCGTCTCCATCAGAGGACACCTCGGGGAGGAACGAGGCGCACCTCGTCCACCCGCACGTTCAACGGCTTGGTGGAAATCTCCCAGATGCACTGCGCCACGTCGTCCACGGAGAGCATGTCCTCGGGACTGAACTCCGGCCGGGACTTCCAGAAGGACGTGTAGACCGCGCCCAGCGACACGAGCGTGGCGCGGATGCCCAGCGCCTTGCCCTCTTCGTTCAGCACCCCTGTCAGCCCGCGCACGCCGTGCTTGGACGCCGCGTAGGCGCCGTTCATCGGCAACGTCAGGTGGTCGCTCACGGACCCGATGTGGATGAGCCGGCCTCCGCCTCGGGGCTTCATCCGCCGGAACGCCTCCCGCGCGCAGAGGAACGTCCCCGTCAGGTTCACCTCGAGGCTGCGCCGCCAGTCCTCCAGGGACAGGTTCTCGAGCGACGTGAAGACGCCGACACCCGAGCAGTTGACGAGGACGGAGATGGGGCCGAGCGCCGCCTCCGCCTTGTCGAACATCGCCACCACGGAGTCCTCACGGGTGACGTCCACGTGCACCGCGTCCGCGGTCTCCGTCGCCACGTCGTTCGCGGCGCACAGGACGCGCAGGCCCTCGGCTCGCAGCTTCCGCGTGACGGCCTGGCCGATATCGCCCGTACCTCCGACGACGATGACGTTCCTGCCACTCACGTGCCGTGTCCTCCCAGGACTCACCCGCGCGAGACGCGCGGGGCGGGGGAGTATGTCGGACCGACGGCGGAAAGGGGGCACTCGTATCGCTCCCCTGCTGCTCACTGCTCGACGGTGGCGGCGAGGGCACACGCTGGGAGCGGCCCAGGAGGCGGGCTGTTCGCTCCCAGGGAAGCTCCAGCCCCGCTCACGCGGCGTTGCCGCGCTGGCTCAGCCGGGGGCCGCTCCTTCATCCAGCTCCAGAACCCACCGAGCGCGTCCTCCACCCAGGTGATATCGAGACAATGGCACGACCCGTCGCAATGCCTCTCCAGTCCACCTGCCCACACCGCGAGGGCCCGCCAGAGCAGGCCCTCGCGAGAGACATCTGACTCAGCGCAGCGGTTCGATGACGTAGATGAGCGTCACCTTGGCCAAGGCACCAGAAAACCCCAAGCAGGACGCGCTGTTACCCGCTAGTGCCTCGGTTTTCGCTCGGAGACGTCATCCCGCCCTGTTCCATCCCTGCCCCCAGTGTGCCACCCCGTTCCATGCTGGAGGGGCACACTGGGGGCACATGGCGGCTCCGTCACTGACTCGCGGGGCTACCAGCTCCGTTCAGGCTTCCTCGTCGGGGAGGAGCGTCCGGAGAAGTGTGTCGTCGGGACCGAGCGGGCGCCAGCCGGCAGGGGGTGGGTTGGCGCGAAGTGCCGCCCTCGCCAATCTGCCCCGCTCCTTATGGGTTTCTGGGGTGTATGCGGACCACGAACCGAGCGCCTTGGCCACCTTGAATACGTTTGCGTCATCCATCACGGCGGGCCAACCGTTGGGAAGGCTCTGAGACAAGAGACGAACGAGAACATCACGGACGAAGCGCGTGACCCGCTTGTGCTGCTCCGCCTCGTACAGCAGGCCACTCAACAACTGCACCGCAGCAACGTCGCTGCCCAGCTCATCGGCCAGGACAAATAGCGGCACGGCAGGACGCGCGTCGGCAAAGGCGGACAGAGAGTCGTACCCTCGCTCGCGGACCCGTTCGTACAGGCGAGCTTTGATGTTGCCCTGCCAAGCTGATCCGTCGCTCATCGCCTTTTCCCTGGGACGAAATTCATCGGGATCCGGTAGTCCTTCATTCGATCTGCAACGATGTCCAGGACCGCATTCCGCGTCAACCTGCGTCCAGCTTCGGCCTCGGCATCGCGCAGGGCCTCCATGATCAGCCGGTTCCACTCACCGGGCCATGTGCGCCCTAGCTTCCAGTTTCCCCCACCGTGAATCGCTTCGTGGTGGGCTTGCTCCAGGCGGACACAGAACTGGTCGATGTCCATATCGCCCTGGAAGCCGCGCTGTTCAAACCACTCGCGATGCTCCTTCGGCATGACGTGGTGCTTCGGACGCTCGGACATGCCCGCGCCAGCTCTATCCGTCACCTGCATGCCGCGCACCTCCGGGCTGTCGCCCAGGGCATCGCGCACGCCCTTGGGCAAGTCCTGGTGCGCTTGCGCCATCATCACCTGCCCGCCGTGGATGCGGACCGCCGCGCTCACGACGGGAAGCGAGATGACGCCCGCCTGGACAAGCCTGCGCATCATCTCCACCCACTCAGCGGAGACGACAAGCTGTGAACCCGCCATGACGCCACCTGAACTCAGGACGAGGCCCACGCCGAGCGTCGCGGGGGCGGCCGGTGGCAGCCTGGGCATCCCCATCTTCAGCGTGGAAACCATGGCGAGCATTTCCACCACCTGCACCGCTACCATGACCTTGCCGCCTTCCTCCATGGCGGTCTTGGCATCCGCAAGCATCATGTTGAACTCGTGCGTCAGCTTCCCCATCAGTTCGGGCATCGCGAGGGCCGCCGCCTCGACGCGCTCGGGGTCACGAGAGGCGAGGTCCGCCAGCGTGGGCTCCATCAAGCCCTGAACGCGGTGGAGGTCCAGGAACAGCTTCTCGTCGCCGCACATCGGGCACTCGCGCAGCAGGACGTCGGAGAGCTGGAGGAAGTCCACCCAGGTAGCGAACAGCAGGGCACCGAACATCGCGGACTGGAGCCGTGGGCCCGCCATGCGCAGGAGGGCCACCTCCATCTCCGAGTCCCCCACCTCCGACGCGCCGGCCGCCAACATCGTCGCGCTTCCGAGGGCGCCGCGAATCCACGCAACTTCATTGGTGCCGTGGTCGAGATAGCGCGTGAACACTCCCCCGCTGAGAGCCCTGCCACTGAACACGGGAGCGCGCTCCGCGAGTTTGGAGAGCGTGGCTTCGGCCCCCTTCATCGAGCCCTTCACCTCATCGAGGGAGTCGAGGAGGGCTTGCCGCGCCGAGGCGGCTTGCGCGCCCCTGCCTCCGACAGCTCCAGATGCGGTGCCAGGTGCTGCCTTCGTTGCCTCGCCTCGTGGCCCGACATGACGGAAGAGGCGCTGTTGAGCCCCAGGGCCCGCGAGGGAGTACGGAGGGGAGCCGGAGGCACGAGGACGTTCGTCCCACAACACGTCCCCCCGCGCAGGAGAGGTCCCCCCACGAGGCGTGTAGTTCAGCGTTCCGCCACGCCCGGGAGCATGCGGCACCGACGCGCATCCCGCGACAAGCACCACGACCAGGAGCATGGCATCAGCGCGCATTGTCCACCCCCAGACCCAGTGAGGCGAAGGCCCCCGGCCGCAAAGTCCCGTCCGCCGTGGCGAACAACAGCGTGCCGCCTGTCCCCATCGCGTAGAGCTTCCCTTCCAGGAACCTCCAGCGGACTTCCGCCGCTCCCAGGTAGCGTGCCCCGGGCTTCCCAGCGCCAACGGCGAGCCCCTTCACCGCGACTTCCAAGGCGCGCTCGAAGAGCTGCACCGCCACGCGACCGTCCACGTCGACGCGCCCCCACGAGAAGGCTTCCGCGCCCACCGAGAGGCTCAGGTGCTTGTAGGGCCCTCCGTAGCTGACTGCATCCCACTCCACGAGGGCCTCCGCGAATGCGGAGTAGCCGTCCGGGAAGTGAGCATCCGCGAGCGGCTCGCCGTCGGGGCCCGCCGCCTGGAAGCGCGCCAGCTCGTAGTCCGCGCCGAAGTAGCCTTGTCGGAAGCCGCCATGCTGGCGCCTCGCCTCCAGCCGAAGGCGCAGGTTGAACCTCTCGGAGAGGGAGTCCACTCCGCCCCCCATGACCGCACCCCAAGCGCCGCCATCCCCGGGACGGCCACCCCACCCGGCATTCACGTAAGCCTCCATGCCGGGCCGAGCCACCACCACCGCCATGGCGTCCAGGTGGGCCAGCGTCATCGATGGCGCCGCCCCTCCTGCTCGCCCCCAGTCATGGACGGCGGACACGGCCAGCGTGTACCGGCCCCGCTGCTCGGGCTGCCCGAAGAGGAGGTGCTCCATGTCCAGGGAGAACTCCGCTCCCAACAACCGCGCGCCGAGCACATCCGACACGAACGCTTCCGTGTAGAGCGGGCCCAACGTGCCGGTGAAGATGCCCCCGGCCGGGTGGTAGTCGGGATTCGTGCGGTTGGAGTAGCGGCGGACGAGATGGCCGGAGAGGAGCCGGTGTTCCTCCAGCGGGCCGAACCAGATTCCGAGCGGCGCGTTGTCCGAACCCAACAGGAGCCCTCGAACGAGTTGCCCCCAGTCCGAGAGCGTGTCCCAGTCCTCGCGACGCACGAGGGGCGCGCCATCCTCCTCACCCCAAAGACGGAAGCGCACGGGCGCCCCCAGGTTGACGCCGAACTCAGGCCCCCCGTCGAGGATGAAGGTGGGCTCCACCTGCACGAAGCCCTCGCCTTCCCCCACGCCAGCACGAGGCAGCAGCGCCAGCGTCGTGGCCTCCAGCCGCATCAGGTGGTGCCACTTGCGCGAGGGCGGTGCCAGTGGGGAGGAGGGTGCTTCTTCCTCGGGAACGGAAGGCTCCGAGGACCATCCCGCCGTGGGTAACAGCAACGCGAACAGCAGCGCTGCCAGACAACTTCGCTTCCTGTGCATACACGCCTCCTGTGCGTGCCCCGGAGCGAGGCACGAAGAACACACGTCTCCCGGTCGGCTTGAGCGGCTCGCGCCGTGCCGGTGGTGAATCAGCGGTGGTGAGGGGGATAGGTGCCGCCGCTACGCGGTCGGCTGCTTCGACAACGTGCGACGGCGCGGACCGGCACCGGGCTCCGTTGGCACATCATCCGGGTTGCGCGAGTCAAACGACGCTCGCCGCGCGCCCCGGGGTGAGGCTGAATCCGTCGTGGGCTCGGAGCGACTCCACACCTGAGTGACAGGGGGCGTGATGCCGCCTTCGTCGCTCGGCAACTCGAAGTCCCAGAGTCCCTCGCTGGCCTCCCCGAGCGCATGCTGGGCCTCCTGCAATGCCTCCTCGCGCGTGTACCCGCCCAGCCGCGCCAACTGTGAGCGCAGGACAAGCTCCAACTCGGCCGCCGTCCCGAAGCGCTCGGCGGGGTTGCGGCGCAGCAGGGTGTGCAGGATGTCCCTGAGCGGCACCGAGAGCCCTTGCGCCGCGTGCTCTACGTCCTCGGAGCCGTAGGCCATGGCGCACCAGATGGCATCCTCCGCGAACGAGGGCAGCTCCGTCACCATGGACGCCACCGAGGCCGCGAGCGCCTGCTGTCGCGCCTCTTTCGACAACCGCGCCTCCACCTCTTCGATGCGGACGTGGCCAGGGTCGTAGAGATGGCGCCCCGTGGCGAACTCCAGCAGCGTCAGCCCCAGGGAGAACAGGTCCGCTCGCGCGTCCACTACCTCGCCCAGCAACACCTCGGGAGCCGAGTAGAGGACTTCACCTTGGGGGCGTGGCAGGGAGGTGGCCAATCGCCCCGAGAGGCGAGAGAGCGCCACGCCAAAGTCCGTCAGTCGCACTTCGCCGTGTGGCCCCAGGCGGATGCGCGCAGGGTTCACGTCACGGTTGACGATGCCGAGCGCGAAGCCCGCGTCATCCGTGCACGCATGCGCGTAGGCCAGGGCCGCCGCCACCTCCGCGCCCACGTAGAGGATGAACGCCTCGGAGAAGTAGCGGCCGCGCGCCTGGGCAACGGCTAGCAGCGTGTTGAGCGACAACCCCTCGACGTTCTCCATCGCCACGCAAAGGCCCATCTCCGACTCGAAGAGGCCATGGACGCGCGCGATGCTCGGGTGGCGAAGGTACTGGGCGAGCCGGACCTCTTCCTCCAGGCGAATACGGGTGCGCTGGTACTTCTCCGTCGCCTCCGCTGCCTTCGGCAGGGGCAGGCACTTGAGCACGACGCACTCACCGAGACCCCTGGGCGTGCGGGTCTGCGCGAGGAGGATCCGCTCACCGACGCGGCCCTCTCCCAAGTCCCTGAAGAACTCGAAAGAGGTGTCGCCGTTCGTGAATAGGACAACGCTCCCGGCAGGCCGAGAGTCAGACGGATTGGACATGGGCAGGAAGCTCCGAGTGCCCGCGCAACAGGGTTCGCGCAAAGGCAGACTCAAGGTACTGCCAGCCCTGCCAAACCTGAACGACGTGACAGGTCTAAAAAGGTCGAATTACTATTCACCCTGAGTGAACAAAGAAGGGTCCATTTTGCAAACGTCCTTTACGCTCCCCGAGGGAAACTAGGGCCAACGCTCGACCGCGTAGGCAGGAGCGGTCTTGTTGGTCTCCGCAACCCCCGGCTTGGAATTAGGCCCTTTCTCGATGTACCCCTCATCCCCGAGGACAACGCACACCGGAACGGTCCGACCATCAGGAAGCCGCGCCTCCGTGTAGCGCCCGACGACAACCTCTCCGCTTGTCCACAGGTAGCCCGAGAGCAGCGTCCCTTCTGGGAGACCCGACACCCTACTGATGCGCACCACTCCCGTCACAGGCCCATCGGAATAGAATCCCCCTTGGCCCATGGCCCCGGGTTGGCGGATGTCCAGGGTGAGCATCACTGATTGCCCCGGGCGCAAACGGAGTCCGTGCTTGTTCGTCTTATTGAACATGGCATCGCGCGCTTCAGAAGGGCAGTCGCCGGGCTCGGGTCGGACCTGGGCACCGGGGCAGCCAAGGGAGAGCGCAGCAGCAGCAGTCGCACTCGCGCACGTCTTGAGGAACCCGGTCCACGGCGATGGGGGCCAGCTCGGACGAGAGGCCAGAGACTTCGGCTTCCTGGCGGTGGACTCGGCGGCGGGGGGCATCGAAACGGGGGCGCGCTTCACGGGAGGGCTTTCTTTCTCGACAGGTGCAGAAGGGGGCAACGCTACCCCAGGGGACGACGCCATGGGGGTGGGGGGCACGGCAGGAGGAAGGAAGGCGGCAGGGCCAGCATCCCCCGCCGTAGTGGCCGTAACGGGCGCGCTGGGCCTCTCCGCGTTCGGAGTGGGGCGCAAGGCCATGTAGCCCGCCAGCGAGGCCACCGAGAGCGCCAGGACGGCCACAGCCCCCGCCACGCGTCGCCTTGGGGGCTGCTTCGGTATCGGGGCCGGTGCCTCTTCCTGGGGAACGTCGTTGTGGGGGGCCTCGGAGGCAAGCGGAAGGGGTGGCCTGGGGACGTGAATCGGCACGGTCCACGCCTCGCCCTCTTCCGACAACAACGCCTCCAACTCGCGCCGCATGACTTCGGCGGTGGGTGCGCGATTCTCGGGCTGTCGGTCAATGAAGTGCATCGCAGCCGCGCTCAGGGAGTCGGGCACTCGCGGATTCAACGCATGCGGCGCGGGGGGAGGCCACTGGGCGCCCACCAGGGTGCGCGGCGCCTCGCTCTCGGGCTGGGGATTCGTCAGCAAGTCATAGAGGCAGACGCCCAGCGCGTACACGTCGTCGGTCGCCTTGAATTCGTAGCGCGCGTCGTGCTCGTGCCCATGCTCGCGGAGGAAGCGCGCCGCTTCGGGGGAGCGGTAGCGCCGGGTGCCGGGTGGCAAGGGCGTGTCCGTCAGCTCCGGAGCAAGCGTGTAGTCCCCTACGCTGAAGTCCAGGACGAAGGGTTCCCCATCCGAGGCGCGCACGAGGATGTTCCCCAGCTTCAAGTCGCGGTGGAAGACACCCCGCGAATGCAGATGGGCCAGCGCCCCCGCGAGCTTGCCGAATACCCGGGATACTTCATGCGCAGTGGGGTGCGTCTTCTCCACCCACTCCCCCAGCGTGTAGCCCTCCACGTAATCCAGGACGACATAGAGCCATCCCTGGGTTGGGTGCTGCCAACGTCCGTGGGCGTGGACCTGCACAACGTTGGGGTGTCCGCTCACCTGGGACAGACAGACCATCTCCCGCAACAGCCGCGCGTCGGTCTGCTCAGCGCCCCCGCTGCTGGCGCGGTGCATGGCCAGCTTCATCGCGAAGCGATGGCCTTCCTTCTCCACGAGATAGACGGCACCGAAGCTGCCCGCGCCCAGCGGCTTCATGACGCGCCAGCCGTCGACCGTCTGCCCGGGTTGCAGGTGCGCCGGGCTCAGCCCTATCAACATGGAAAGCGGTTCTAGAACGCGAAGCGCGGGATGAGAAGACGTCGCCCTCCGTCCTTGTCACGCAGCTCCAACCGGAGGAGTGCGCGTTCGGGCCAGTTGGGCGCCCCGGTCTCCACCACCACGAGGGCCGCGCCGCCCGGTTCAATCCGGGGCTCTCGCATGCGAACCGCCAGCACGTTGATGCGCTCGCCGCTCGCGACCATGGAGAGCCGCGCCTCCACAGGCGTCCAGGGTTGAGGGCCTGTGTTGCGAACTCGGAGGGCAACGGCTCCCCACCCACCCGCACGGTACGTCACGGCTTCTTCAGGTTCGAGGCCATCAGCGGCGCCAAGAACGGGACTCCTGCGAGCCCGAAAGCCCTCATCGCCTAATAGGCCGGAAAGAATCATTCCGGCTGGGCCGCTCGCCACGGTGCGGGCACGAAGCGCTTCCAACTCGGCATCCTTGGCCCCACACGTGGCGCGCACTTCGTCCAGCTCGGCCTGAATCGCTTCTGCGGTACGAGGCATGCGCGACACCATCACCTGCGCGTCCATCTCAGCAGGGTGAGTAACGAGCGAGAACATGACACGGGACGGCGCCGCGCTATCCGCGAATGGGACGATCAGCTCCACGCCACGCCCAGGCCCCAGGTCCATCGCGGGCTTGAGCACGATGCTTCGTGCGTTGACCTCGAACAGCGCGAGTCGGCTCCCTGAGTCCCCGAGTGACACAGCGGCACGGTCTATCGGGGAATCGAACTCCAACGCGGTGAGGTAGTCCGGGGCAACGTGCAGCTCCACGGGCTTGTCGGCGGTGGCCACCGTGAGCGACACCCGCCGCCGCTTCATCTCCCGCCCGCGTAGGGCATCCTGAGCCTGCGCCGTGGCCGTCCACCCCATCAGGAGCACGAGGGGCAGGGCAAGCCGGGCAAGGGACCAGAACACGCGCGGAGGACTTCCAAAAGGCATGGCGGAACCGTACCAGGAAGCCCACGACCTCCAGTCGTTCTCCGATTCTCCAAACGCTGGGGGGGCGGTTTTCTATGCCTCGCGCCCATCAAAACTCCCCGCCACCCGGAGCGCGCGGTCCCCAGGCGACATGTGTTCAGGAACTGCTGAAAGCACCCCGCCACGCTGAACACATCGCCGCTCGGGGGCTCACGATTTTCCAGGAAGTTTTCTCAGCGTGCACCACCGCCAAGCAAGGCGTGAAGGGACCTCGCTCCGGAAATCCGAACCGGGGGGCCTGCCCTGAACCACTCCCGGAATCCGCACCCATTTACCAAGGGCAAGCCACGGTCAGACGTGGCCATGAAAAGGCCCAGGGAATTCGTCGCGTGAGCCATTCGCGGAAACCGCACGCATTTACCGAGGGACAGCACACCGTCAAACGCGGCCGAAGAAGTCTCAGCGGGGCCAGTCGCGGAAAGCGTCCCCATAAAGAGAGTTGAAGGAGAACAACGCATGCTTGAACAGGTTGAGCAGTACCGACCCCACGTCATCGCCGCACTCACCGACGCAGGGCCCCAAGGGCGCACAGTGAAGGAGCTGTGCGGCACGCTCGGAGCGGGAGAGCAGGCCATCCGCCGTTGCCTCGCGGCCCTCGTGCTGACTGGCGTGGTGCGCGAGTCCGCACGGTACACGCCCGGTGCTCGCGGTGCGGTGCCCCGTGCCTACAGCATCAACGTGAGGGACGCATGAGCGCGCGATGCCCCAACCCCCACCGAGGCCATGACGCGGTGAGTGACGAACAGTGGGCCCTGCTCGCGCTTCTCTCTCTTCTTCATGAGGAGAAGAGGACTCCGTCACTCAGTCATCACCCGAGTGAAGAAGGCCACGACGGAGCAGTAACGGAGCCCGCCAGCGCCCGAGCGTCCCAGGCTCCGCGAGGTGCCGCCGCCCCCAAGCACCACCGCGCCGTGGACCTGGGCCTGTCCTGCCCCGCCTGCCCCGCTTCTACAACACACCGGGGCACAAAGCGGGGCGCCCCTTGAGACCAAAAGCAGCCATGAAATCAGCAGGTTGGAAGGCCCCTGTGCCTCCCTGCCCCGCCTGCCCCGCTTGTTTTAGAGAAGAGAGAGAGAAAGCGAGGAACATACCCCCCATAGGGCAATTGCAGACATCTAACCCCTCTCATCCCCTCTCTACATATCAGCGTGTGTTCCGGTGAAGAAGAGGGGCAGCGGGGCAGGTCGCCAGATTCCTGAGTGATTCTCGCAAGTTAAGCCTGCCCCGCTTTCTGCCCCGCCACCGAATCCGCCCCGGTCCACCCCATCGAAGCCCACCCGGCAGCCCTCCGGCTCGCCGCGATTCCCCTCTCTTGCCTTTGGATGTCCCTTGATAGCCGCCGACTCGAACTCGACTCACACCCTGGAGGCCGCGCTGGAGTACGCCGGGCGTGGCTGGCACGTCTTCCCCTGCTTCGAGCCCACTCCCGTGCCCTCTGGGGCTCTCATCTGCACGTGCCCTGGGGGAGCGTCCTGCACTCGGGCAGGGAAGCACCCACGCACGTCCAACGGGGTGAAGGACGCCACGACGGACCCGGCCCAGATTCGCGCATGGTGGCAGCGCTGGCCCCACGCGAACGTCGCCATCGCAACCGGGGCCCTCTCCGGCATCGACGTGGTGGACATCGACGCGAAGGCCGGTGGTGTGGAGGCGATGGAGAAGAAGGAGGAGGAACGCGGCGCGCTGCCCCGTACCATCGTGGCCCAAACCAGTGGCGAGGGTTACCACGTCTACTTCCGCCACTCGGGACTGGTGTCGAAGGCGGCCAGCATCACCCCTGGAATCGACACGCGGGGAAATGGCGCCTACGTCATCGCGCCCCCGAGCCTTCATCGCACCGGGGAGCGGTATGCCTGGGTGGAGGGCTCGACCCCGGCCCAGGCTTCTCCAGCGGACGCCCCCGCCTGGATTCGTGACGCGGCCCAAGCCAAGCGCACCCGCTCCAAGCCCGTTGATGGAACGAAGGCGGAGAGTGCCTGGCAGGCGCCCACGCGCGACGGGCTCACCGTGGCGCAGCTCTGGAAGCGTTGGCTGCACACGAGCGACCCGAAGCACGCGGCGGCGGTGGAGCGCATGAAGGAGGGGCAGCCCCTGTTCCCGTCCGGGGAGCATCACGAAAACATCTGGGCCCTCCTCTCTTACCTGCGCTTCAAGGCCCCGGAGGCATCGGACGAAACCGTGTTGCGCCTGCTCGCCCCGTCCGTCGTGGCGATGGCCTGCACGGACCACGACGCCGCGCACGTCGCGGAGTGCCTCCGTCGAGTCAATGAACAGTACGGCGAGGCCCAGGCCCAATGGGAGAAGGACGCCGCCTTGTTCAGGAGCTTGGGCCACTCGCGCCCGTCAACCGAGGCCACGCCCACGCTTGACGTTGACGCATGGATGACGGCTCCGGGCTACGACACCAGCGATGGCCAGTCGCTCGGCATCTTCAAGTACACCGACAAGGACAAGCTCTCCACTGTCGTCGCCGCGCCCATCAACATCACGGAGACCGGCGAGGATGAACACGGCACCTGCTACGTGACGGTGCGGTGGATGTACGGGGACCGTGTCCGTACTGAGACGATGCAGCGCGCCAAGGTGTCAGGGAGCGAAATCCTGGAGCTGTCGGGCCGGGGGGCGCCGCTCACCAGCAGCAACAGCAAGAAGGTCCAGGACTTCCTCCAGGCGCAGGAGCAGCACAACCACGCGCGCCTACCCCGGGTGCGCATCTTCACCCAAAGCGGCTGGTCCCAGGACATGCGGAGCTTCGTCGTGGGGCGGCAGGTCATTGGCGAGCCCGGTCGCGTCATCATGCCGGGTGAAGCCGCATTCTTCGATGCGCTCGTGTCGCGCGGCTCGGAGGATGAACACCTGCGACTGACGCTCGCCGTCCGCGACCGAAGCCCCCTCGCGGAGATGGCCTGGGCGGCGGGCTTCGCTGCGCCTCTGTTGCGACTGCTGGAGCTGCGCAGCATGTGCCTGTCCATCTGGGGAGCGTCCGGGACGGGGAAATCCGCGGTGCAGGCCACCACCACGTCACTTTGGGGGCGCCCCTCGGGTCTCAAGGTCAGTGGGGATGTCTCGTCCGCCGCGTTGCAGGGCGAGCTGGCCCGACACCGCGACCTGCCCACCTGGATTGATGACACCCAAGTCACGCGCGAGGGGATGACGAACCTGATGGCCTACATCGTGGGAACGGAGACGAGCGGCGCGCGAGCCACTCAGACCGGAGAGCTGCGCGCGCGGAAGACGTGGCGCTCACTGGCCTTCATCTCCGGAGAGAAGCCGCTGTTGCAGATTGGCGGCGCGGCGGGCGCGAAGAACCGGACGTTGGAGGTGTGCGCGCAACCGCTGGGGGACGCGGCCCTGGCCACGCAGACGCACCAAGGATTGGAGAGACACCACGGCCACGTGGGGCCCGCCTTCATCCGCGCCCTCATGGAGCACTACACGGCCTCAGGAAGGCTCGATGACCTGCGCGAGCTGCACCGACAGGTTGCCGCTCGCATGGTGACCGAGACGACGGAACAAGCCCGCTACGCCGCCCTCCTGGTGCTGGCCGACAGGCTCGCGCGCGTCCACATCTGCGGCGAGGACGATGCACGCGCCCAGGTTGCGGCGCTCGACGCGGGCCAAGCCTTCTGCGCGGCGGTGTTGAAGGAGTCCCGCGAGACGAAGACGACCGCCGACGCGGCTTACGACTTCATCATGAATTTCGTTGCGTCCAACTGGATGGGCTTCGATAGCTCGAACACCATCCATCGCCCTGGACTGGTGGTGGACGAGAAGGACGCCAGTGGAAGGCGCTTCGTGGCCATCTTCCAGACGGCGATGAACGACATCGCGCGCGAGGGGCGCTTCGACATCCGGCAAGTGATGACGGAGCTTGCGGCCAAGGACCTCGTGGCCAAGGAGGACGGGCATCTCACGCGCAAGGTGTCCGTCGACGGCAAGCGCGTGCGGGCCTATTGGTTGGTCCTGGATGAAGAGAAGGTTGGGGCGGAGAACTCGCAGGGAACGCCCAATGCTCGCCCCTCCACGGCGCGGCCGGAAGCACATCACGCGCGCACGGGAGGCATGTACCGATGAGCCACAGCACTTGTCGCAAGGCCCCTGTGCTCGCGGCGGCGGCCCTCCCTGAGGGGCCCGAGTTCCTAACAGTGAAAGAAGCCGCCAAGCTCCTGCGCGTGAACCGGAAGACGCTCTATGAGGCCATCCGGCTCGGGCAGGTGCCCGGCATCGTCCGCCTCGGAAGAGTCCTCCGCATCCGCCGAAGTGCCCTGGTAGAGTGGCAGCCGGGTAACAGCGGTCCTGCGCTCGGAGAAAACCGATGAGCGTCAGACTGCGGAAGTGGAAGACGAAGGAGAGCAAGGTGCAGGAGGCGTGGTGGGTGGACGTGAAGTACCAGCACCCCGACGGGCGTGTGGAGCGCATCCGCAAGGCGTCTCCGCTCAACACCCGACGCGGCGCCGAAGAGTACGAGCGTCAGGTCCGCCACGCGCTGCTGACTGGAACCTTCGGAAAGGAGAAGGCCCAGGAGAAGCGCATCCGCACGATGGCGGATTTCATCCCGCGCTTCCTCACGTACAGCGAGAACAACAACAAGGGCTCCACCATCGAGAGCAAGCGCAACATCCTGAACCGTCACGTCCTCCCTTTCTTCGGGCACATGATCCTGGAGTCCATCGGTCTTGAGCAGATCGAGAACTTCAAGGCGGCCATGCGCAAGAAGCGCTCGGGTGCACGTGCACGAAAGGAGGCTCCCTCACCTGCGGCCCTCCGCATGCGCAAGGGCTCGGGCCCGCCTCCCATGAGCCTCCGGTACATCAACAACGCGTTGAGCGTGCTCCGCAAGGTGTTCGCGCTGGCGCAGGAGCAGGGCGTCATCGCCCACATCCCGCGCGTGAAGCTCTTCAAGCTGGGGAAGACCGCTTACGACTTCCTCACCTTCGAGGAGGCCGAGCGGCTGGTCTTCCTGGCCGAGCCCGAGTGGAGAACGATTCTCCTCGTTGCCCTCAAGACAGGGCTTCGACAGGGAGAGCTGATGGGGCTCCAATGGAGCGACCTGGACTTGCACCGTGGCAAGCTCCAAGTCCGTCGGAGTCTCTGGAAGGGGATTGAAGGACTGCCCAAGGGCGGACGCGAGCGGACGGTGGACATCCCACTGTCGGCCCTCGATGCGCTCAAGAGCCACCGTCACCTGCGCGGGCCCTACGTGTTCTGCCAGGAGGACGGACAGCCCCTCACCTCGGGATTGATGCGGCGCCCTCTGGAGCGCTGCTTGCGGCTGGCGAACATCCAGCGCGAGCAGGGACGCATCGGCTGGCATGACCTGCGCCACACCTACGGCAGTCACCTCACCATGCGCGGAGTCCCCTTGAAGGTCATCCAGGAGTTGATGGGCCACGCCACCATCGAAATGACGATGCGGTACGCCCACCTCTCCCCGGAGACCCGCGAGAACGCGGTCCAACAGCTCGACCGTCCCAGCCCCTTGAGACAGGCCGCTTCGGGTCACATCACCGAAGGGGCACACTGGGGGCACATGCCTGAATCACCGACATGGAGCACCCCAGCAAGCCCTTGATATCGCTGGGCGACTGACTACCGCAGGGGCTCGATGACGTAGATGAGCGTCACCTTGGCCTGCACGGTCTGCTCCTCCGGCTGGATGGGCGTGGCCACGCGGGCATCCGCGGCCTCCGCCATCGCGAAGCGCGCCGGGTACATCTGCGGCGACTCCGTCACCGTGCTCGCATCCACCACCGCGCCCAGCTTCACGTTCAGCGCCGCCGCCAGGACTTCGGCCGACTTGCGCGCGCGCGCCACCGCCTGCCGCAGCGCCTCACCCTGGACCGCGTCCTGCTTCGCCAGCCCGAAGCGCACCTGGTCCACCCGGTTCGCCCCCGCCGCCAGCGCCTGGTCCAGCAGGCTGCCCACGCGCGACAGCTCCGTGAGGTGCACGCCCACCAGGTTGCTCACCCGGTAACCCTTGAGCTTCGGCTCCGTCTCGTTCGGCGCCGGAGGCCCGTAGTCCGGGTACACCGAGTAGTTGCGCGTCTGGATGTCCTTGCGCGCGATTCCCGCCGACGTCAGCGCCGCAATCACCTTCTCCATCTTCTTCGCGTTCTGCTCGCCCGCCGTCTTCGCGTTCGGCGCCAGCGTCTCGACAGCCAGGTCGATGAAGGCCTCATCCGGCTGCGCCTTCACCTCACCCGTGCCCTCCACGCGCAGGGTCCGCACCGCGGGGTCCAACGGCGGGCGCGGCGCGGCGGGCTGCGCGGAGGCACCCAGTGCGGTGAACAGCATGGCGGTGAGCAACAGGGAACGAACGGACTTTGCGTGAAGCATTGCGCCTCCTCGGGCGGGATTCCGGTACGGCGGGTGTCGTGATGCCGCGGCCATGCTCCTCAGGACGAACCCCCACCGCCGACATTCATGTCCCCTCGGCACGAGAGGGCGGAGGTCCGCCCCGCCCTCTCCAAGGGAGCCGACGTCACGGACTCGCGGAGTCCCCTGCCTCGTACTCGGGGGCCGGTGGCTGCTTCGCGCCCCGCCCGGTGACTTCCCGCACCTTCGTCGTCGCCCTGCGCCTCGCGGCCCTCAGCGCGTCACGGCCGATGTCCATCACCGCCGACACCGCGCCCGCCACCAGGTTGCCCGGCGGCGTGTCCGGAGCCAGCGGGTGCGGCCGGGTGGGCGCCGCCTGCTTGGCGCTCTCCAACAAGGCCCCCAGCTCCCTCAGCTCCTGCGGCTTGAAGGCCTTCTTCACCGCCGGGAAGAGCGTGGTCTCCTCCTCGAGCACGTGCGCTCGCACGTTCTCCATCAACACGTACACCTTGGCGTCGAAGCGCTCGGCTTCCGCGGGCAGCTCGTCCAGCTCCGACAGCACCCACTTCACCACGTGGTGCTCCTCCAGCGAGCGCAGCACCTCCTCCTTCATCGGCTCCGAGCGCGTGCGCACCGCCGGATAGAACACCTGCTCCTCGATGGCGGCGTGCACCGACAGCTCCAGCACCATCTGCTCCACCAACTTGCGCTTCAGCTTGTGGGCATTGGCGCCCGCCTTCTCGAACCTGCGGAAGAGCTGCTCCACCGTCTTGTGGTCCGTCTTCAGCAACGCGATGGCATCCATGCTTGATTGCCTCCCTGGGGTTCTGGGGGCCGCGCATCCCCTCCATGGAGCGCAAGGCTCCTGGCGCGACATGTCCTGGATGGTGGGGATGACCACGCCACGATGCCGAAGCGACGTGGGGAAGGCCCGCTCCCCCGCGACCCCGGCAGGCGGCCAGGAGGTCCGCGCCCTGGAGAACGAGACGGGTCACGACAGGTCCCCCGCGGGGACCTGTGGGAAGTTTCTAGCCCTCTGACAGGAGAACATGTCGCCCGGAGCAGGAAGCGGCGCTCCCTGGGTGACACCGACGCGACCCTCGAGGTCCGACCACCGTCGGGGAAGCAACGCACCGACCGCCCCCTGGTTCAATCCCACGCGGAACCACCCCTGACCAATCTCGTCTCGTCGTGATGGGTGATGGGTTCATCGCGGTCGCGGGATGGGGAGAGGGGACGCAGTGAACACCTTGATGAATGATGCTCAGCGCGTGCGCGTGGCCCGGATTTCAAGCGAGGCCGAGGACGTCCTGTCGTACGAGCTGGTCGCGGAGGAAGGCGGAGCGCTGCCCCCGTTCGAACCCGGCGCCCACCTGGACGTGCGCGTCCCCGGCAAGGACTCCGTGCTGCGCTCGTACTCGCTCTGCAACGACGCGGAGGAGACGCACCGCTACGTCATCGCCGTGCAGAAGGACGCGCGAGGTCGCGGCGGCTCACGTGCCATGCACGAGCGCGTGCGGGAAGGCGACGTGCTGGTGGTGAGCCCCCCGCGCAATGACTTCCCCCTGCTGTTCGCGCGCAGCTACGTGCTGGTGGCGGGCGGCATCGGCATCACCCCGCTGCTGGCCATGGCGCGCCAGCTCCAGCGGACCGGCGCGAACTACGTCCTGTACTACTGCGTCCGCACCCCCGAGCGCGCCGCGTTCCGCGAGCTCTTGTCCGCATCTCCGTTCGCGGACCGGGTGCGCTTCCACTTCGACGGTGGAGACCCGGACAAGGGGCTGGATGTGTCGGGGCTGCTCGCCACGCGCGGGCCGGGCACGCGGCTGTACTGCTGCGGCCCCGCGGGCCTGATGAAGGCCGTGCGCGAGGCGTCCACGAAGCACCGCTGGCCCTGGGAGAAGGTCCACTTCGAGTCCTTCGGCGCCGAGGGCAATGGCGCGGCCCTGGGCAAGGAGGACTCCGACTTCGAGGTGACCATCCGCAGCACGGGGCAGGTGCTCAGCGTGCCCAAGGGGCAGTCGGTGCTCAACGTGCTGCGTCGCAATGGCGTGCGCGTGGACAGCGACTGCGAGGCCGGCTCCTGCGGCACCTGCGTCACCCGCGTCTGCGAGGGACAGCCCGAGCACCGCGACACCTTCTTCCAGCAGGAGCCCGCCGGAGACGAGCGCATGCTCATCTGCGTGTCGCGCGCTCGCTCCAAGCGGTTGGTGCTGGACTTGTAACCAGGCGCGCTCGGGCCACCTCGGCCCGGACGACCCCTCTCAGGGCCTCCGGGTCGAAGGGCTTCTCCACGCGCGGGTTCTCCACCCGCTCCAGGAAGTTGCGCGCCGTCGGCGTGAAGGCCCCGCCGGTGATGAAGACCATCCGCTCCGCCACGTCGGGCGCGGTGCGCACGAGGGCCTCGTAGAGGTCCATCCCCGTCATCTCCGGCATCATCAAGTCGCACAGCACCACGTCGTAGCGCAGGGGCTCGGGCCCGTTCAGCCGCTCCAGGGCCTGCCGCGCGCTCACCACCACGTCCACGTCGTTCTCTCGCGCCAGCGTGCGACGGATGGCCCCGCTCACCAGGGCATCGTCGTCCACCACCAGCACCCGCCCCCGCACCGGAGGCGGCGGGCTCTCCACTCGCGGGGCGTCCGTCACCACCGCGCTCGTCCCCGGCGGCACGCCCGCGTCACCCACCGGCTCGGACCTCCGGGCCACGGACTCCAACGCGGAGCTGTCCACGCGGGGGGCGCGCGCCTCGGGGCCCGGTGTCTCGGAGGAGGATGGTGGACCCGGAGCTCGCGCGGTGCTCGCGGCCGTAAGAAGAGGAAGGGCGGCGCCGGAGGGCTGCGCGCCAATGGAGGCGGCCGGACGCTCCGTCACCAACCTGCCTTCGGGCGGCGGCTCCCACCGGGTCGGCGCGCTGATGGGCGACGCGGGCCGCTCCGCCGCGGGCCTCACGTGCACCGTCGGGTAGCCCAGCGGAGAGGTGTCCCGCTCCGACATGGGCCGAGAGTCAGAGATGGTCGGAAAGCCCGAGGGCGAGGAGTCCCGCTCCGTCACGTGCCTCAGGCCCGGGGAGGAATCGGTCAGCGCGTCTCGCGCCCTCGCTCGTGCCTCCGCTGTCACCGCCGCGTCCCTCGCGCGGCGCAGCGCCACCCGGAACACGGAGCCCTTGCCCAGCTCGCTCTCCACGGAGATGGTGCCGCCCATCGCCGTCACGTACGCGTGGCACAACGACAACCCCAGCCCCGTGCCCACGCCCACCGGCTTCGTCGTGTAGAACGGGTCGAAGATGCGCCCGAGCGACTCCGGCGAAATCCCGCTCCCCGTGTCGCGCACCTCCGCCATCACCCACCCGTCCGGCCCGCCGCGCGTCACCAGACGCACCTCGTTCTCCTCCGCCCGCCCCTCCGGCAACGCCTGCGCCGCGTTGATGAGCAGGTTGAGGAACACCTGCGCCAGCCGCGCCTCGTTGCCCTCCACCCACGTCACGTCGCCGTAGTCGCGCACCACCTTCGCGCGCGGACGCAGCTCGCCCATGGCGATTTTCACCGCCGAGTCGAGCACCGCGCCCAGCTCCACCGGCCCCTGCTTCTCGTCGTCCGGCCGGGAGAAGGTCTTCAAGTCGCGGACGATGCGGCGCACCCGGTTGGCGCCATGCAACGCCTCGCGCAGCGCCTGCCCCACCTCGCGCAGTCGCGTCCCCGCGTTCCTCGCCTCGCCCAGCTCCTTCGCGAGCGCGTCCGACTCCTCGCTCGCGTGCTCCAGGTTCGACACGATGTACGCCAGCGGGTTGTTGATTTCGTGGCCCACGCCCGCGGCGAGCTGCCCCACCGCCGCCATCCTCCCCGCCTGGACGAGCTGCGCCTGCGTCTGCCTCAGCGTGCGCACGTTCGACTCCAGCTCCTCGTTCGCCCGCGCCAGCTCCCGCGTTCGCTCCTGCACGCGCGCCTCCAGCCACCGCTCGCGCGCCTTCAACTGCCCCACCCGCAGCAGGTACACGCTGACGCCCAGCATCCCCAGCCCCAGCACGAACAACACCCAGAAGTCCGTGCGCTGCCACAGGCTCGGCTCCAGCAGCACGTCCAGCGACACCGGCTCCGTCCAGCCGCCGTCCCGGCCCTCCGCCTGCACCTCGAAGCGATAGCGACCGGGCCGCAGCCCCGTGTACATCGCCCGGCGAATCTCCGCGCGCACCCAGCCGTCGTCGTGCCCCACCAGCCGGTAGCGGAACGGCAGCCGCACCGCGTCCCCCGGCGTGAAGGCCGTGAAGCGGATGTCCAGTCGCGAGCCATCCGGCCGCAACTCCACCGGGCCCGCCACCGGCACCAGCTGGCCCTGCACCCTCACTTCCTCGATGCGCACCTCGGGCGGCTGGCGGCTCGCGCGCACCCGCACCGGGTCCACGACGATGGCGCCCTGGATGGTGGTGAACCACAGCCGCCCGTCCCTGCCCCGCCACCCCGACGGCTGCGTGTTCCCGTTGCACTCCGCGGTGCGCATGCCGTCAGTCTGGTCGAACCCCATCACCGCCAGCCGCGAGCGGCGCCCGTCCGCCACCTCCTCCAATTCGCGCAGCGACACCCGGGACACGCCCTTGTTGCTGCTCATCCACAGGTGGCCGTCCCCGTCCGGGACGATGCTGAACACCGCGTCGTCGTAGAGCCCGTGCTGCGACACCGAGTAGCGCGTCCACTCGCCCTCCTTCCACCGCCCCAGCCC
>NZ_JABXEM010000489.1:0-3139 GCF_013372595.1 Myxococcus sp. AM011 | reverse complement strand
GAGACAGGTCCTGGGGGATTTGTCCTTCGGGGGTGAGGCGCAGGAGCTTGCCGGCGGGGTCATTGACGTCCTGCGAGCGGTCCGGCTTCCGGGCGTCACCGGTGCCCGCGTAGAGCATGCCGTCGGGGCCGAAGCGCAGGCGTCCGCCGTCGTGGTAGGTGGCGGAGGGGATGCCGCCGAAGACGACGCGGTCGAACGTCGCGGTGGTGTGGTCCTCGGAGAGGGTCCACCGCTCCACGCGGTTCTCGTCCTGGCCGTTCGCGTCGGTGGTGACGTAGACGTAGAACCAGCGGTTCGTCGCGAAGTCCGGGTGGGCGGCGATGCCGAGCAGTCCACCCTCCGCGGCGTGGGTGATGCGCACGGTGGCGACGGGTTGGGGCTGGAGGACGCCTGCCTTGAGCAGCCTCACGCGGCCGGGTCGCTCGGTGACGAGCGCGTCGCCACCGGGCAGCCAGGCGATGCCCCAGGGGACTTCAAGGCCCTCGGCGACGACGTCCACGGTGATGGGCACTGCGCCGTCCGGCCCCCAGTCGTCCGCGACGCGCACGCAGTCCTGGGGAGAGGCGGTGCCCTGGGACTGGCTCTTGCGACAGGCGGAGGCCGACACGGCGAGCACCACGAAGGCGGAGGCGAGCAGGCGAGAGGCGCGCATGGGGCGATTAATGTCCGCCCGTGGGGGAGCGCGCTAGCGTGACGGACGGTGGACGTGAGGGCGGGGACGCTCGGGGAGGAGTCCCTCGTCGGGAGGGTGGGCAGGCGGGCGGGCCGAGCCCCGAGGAGCGCCTTTGTCGTCAGGAGGCGCGTGGGCACCTTCAGCGCACGGGACAACTCGCCCATTCGCAACAAGGAGACGTCCTATGGCGCGCATCGCGTTCATCCTGGCAGACGACTTCGAGGATTCTGAGTTCCGCATTCCGTATGACCTCGTGAAGCAAGCGGGGCACGAGGCGGTCGTCATCGGCGTGGAGGATGGCAAGCCCGTGAAGGGCAAGAAGGGCAAGGAGGTCATCACCCCGGACAAGGCCGTGCGGAACGTGTCGTCCCGGGACTTCGATGCGCTGGTGATACCGGGGGGCTACTCGCCGGACCACCTGCGGATGGACATCGACATGGTGGGCTTCGTGCGGGACTTCTACCGTGCCGACAAGCCGCTGGCGGCCGTATGCCATGCACCGTGGATGTTGGTGGAGGCGGACGTCCTGGACGGCAGGACTGTCACGTCCTGGCCCTCCGTCCGCACGGACCTCATCAACGCGGGGGCGCGCTGGGTGGACCGCGAGGTGGTGGAGGACGGCAACCTCATCACTTCGCGCAACCCGGGGGACCTGCCGGCCTTCAGCGCCGCGCTGCTGCGGCAGGTGGACCAGGGCATCGCCCCGCGCATGGAGCCGTCGCGCGGGCGTGAGGCCACTTCAGAGCAGCCTTCCAGCGTGCACTGACTGAATCACGGGCCACGAGCGGACGAGGTGTGTCGGCTCGTGGCCTGTTGTTTCCGTGCGCGCGACAGGTCAGACGGGCTGCTGGTTCACGAAGGACAGGAGGGTGGCCGCGCAGTGGCCGCAGTGCTCCCGGAAGGGTGCGCTGAGTGCGGGCTCGCGTGTGAGCTTCTCCCAGTATGTCAGGGCGAGACGTGCGGCGTCGGACCAGACGTCCACGGTGCTCGCGGTGGGAGGGCGTGGCGTGAAGGTCCGCTCGACGAGGTTCGTTCCCACGGGAGCGAACACCATGGGCAGCATGTCGTAGACCGGCGCGAGTCGGAACCGCTTTGGCCCTTCTACAAAGAGAGTTCGGGCGCGCCCACCATGTATTCGAGCCAGTGTCGACCGCCCGCGAGCAGGCGGAGCACGCCGTACCGTTGGACCGAGCCTGCATCATCGATGCGGTGGACGTTCAGGCGTGTGCCGAGCGAGGGAAGCTCTCGGGTCCGCGCGTAGCGGGTCGCGGGGCCCTCGCCCATGCGACACACGCGGTCACCCGCCGCCAGCAAGAGGCGCGTCACCGAGGGGCGCGAGACCTTGAGCTGTGTCGCGAGCTCGCTCGCTCGGGTCACATCTCGACGGCCGAGGGTCGCGAGGAGCTGTTCCACCGTGGCCATGAAGTGGGGTCCGCCCTGCCTCCTGATTCAATCCATGAACAGATTCCTGATTTGATTCGTGAACTGATTCGGAAGTATGGCCGGGGGAGAGGGTCCATGCATCTGCCCGGACTCATTGGTGAAAATGAAACGGGCCGCCCCGCGTGAGAGCGGAGTCGGCCCGGTGGGCACAGCGGGATGAACAGTTACCGTCAGTGGTCGCCGTAGCGCTTCTCGCCGGCTTCCACGCGGACGGCCAGGCGGTTGCCTCGGGGCGGCAGCGGGCAGGTGGCGAAGCGCGTGAACGCGCAGGGCGGGTTGTAGGAGCGGTTGAAGTCGAGCACCACCTGCCCGTCCTTCGGCATGTCCGAGTACAGGAAGCGGCCCGCGCCATACGTCGCGTCGTGGTTCGTCTCGTCCGCGAAGATGATGAAGAGCTGGTTGGAGCCCTCCTCCTCCACCGGCGTCAGGCGGTACTCCTTGCCGGCCACCGTGAAGACGAGCGTGCCCGGCGCCTTCATCTCCTCCGTGGTGCCCAGCACGTTGGGCACCTGGAGTGTGCGCGGAGTCGCCGAGGGCTCGAAGCGCGCGGTGACCTTCCACGTGGGGCTCGCTGGATAGGTCTCGATGCCGTGGAACTCCTTGCGCGCCTGCGCCTGCGAGTCCTTCACGCGCACGCCCAGCTTGTCGCCCCGGAGGATGACCTGGAAGTTGAGGCTGCCGAGCTTCACCACATCCGGTGAGCCCTTCTCGTCCGTCTTCAGCTCGCCCCCGGTGAAGGGCTCGTTGTTGTTGCGCGTGAACTGCACGCCCGGCGCGGGCTGGAAGCTGACGGTGTTGCCCTTGCGCGTGAAGGTGCCGAGCTTCGCGGGCGTACCGGCCGGGAAGTCCAACTCACTCTCGGGCGCGGAGCCGGCGGTCTGCTCGCCTTCCTTGAGCCAGAAGAGGCCGACGAGCGTCAACCAGCCCTCCTCGGACTGGAGTCGCTGGAGGCGCTGCTCATGCCAGGCGCGAGTGGAGGCGGTGAGGTCTTCGGGCGTCGTGGGAGTGGACACGGTCTTGGCG
>NZ_JABXEM010000488.1:0-3151 GCF_013372595.1 Myxococcus sp. AM011 | reverse complement strand
GAGGGTGGGGGGGCGGACCGGCCGGCCCACGGTGGAGGAGATGGCGACGGGCAGGACACGCGGCAGGGGCGCGACGAGCGGCCGGTGGATGGGTGGCTCGTCCACAGCGAAGGCCCGCTCATGGCTCGGGGCGGAAGGGGCCTCGGCGGACACGGTGTCGAGATCGCCGGGCGTCACGGCCATCGCCGGCAAGGGGACCTGAGAAGTTCCCAGCGCGAGGGCGAGCGCGGCGCCGCCCAGTCCACTGACCAGCCGCCAGGACCTGCGCGGGGCATGCGGCTCCGGCATGGCCAGCAGGCGGCGGATGCGTCGGAGCAGCGAGCCTCCATCCGCGCCGAGCGCGAGCAGGGAGGACGGCGGCGCGCGAAGCTGCTCGATGTGCGCGAGCGCGCGCGCATAGAGGAAGGCGTCTCCGCACGACTGCACGGCGAGGTCATCCGCGCAGTGCTCGCGCTCCTCGCGGATGCGGTGCGACAGC
This sequence comes from Myxococcus sp. AM011, assembly GCF_013372595.1. Taxonomy (NCBI): domain Bacteria; kingdom Pseudomonadati; phylum Myxococcota; class Myxococcia; order Myxococcales; family Myxococcaceae; genus Myxococcus; species Myxococcus sp. AM011. The sequence goes on along the minus strand of NZ_JABXEM010000488.1, from coordinate 2,673 downwards.
CACCAGACGGCGGGATGGTAGAAGAGGAAGGTCTCCACCAGCGCCTGGAGCAGGTTGACCAGGTAGTCATGCCGCTGGATGTGCGCGAGCTCGTGCGCGAGCACCGCCTCCAGTTGCGAGGGAGTCAGTCCGGCGATGGCACCCGCGGGGACGAGGATGAGCGGACGCCACAGGCCGATGACCTGGGGCACATCGACGCGAGCGGAGGCCAGCAGTCGCACGGGGCGCGTCAGGCGCAGCCGCGCGAGCGCTTGCGTCAGGGCCTCACGCCAGGCGGACGCGGGCTCCTGGGTGTGCAGTCGGGACAGCCGCTGGGCCGCGTACCAGGAGATGAGCATCCGGGCGGACAGCAGCAGCACGCCGCAGCACCAGGCCGGCAGGAGCCACGGCCGCAACAGCTCCAGCCAGGACGCCCCGGCCGCCACCGTCGCGGGCTCGGCCACGGTCTCCAGCGTGGTGCCCGGAGGCAGCGTCGCGGACAGGAGCGTCTGCGCGGACATTCCACCCGCCATGGGAGTCGCGGTGCCCGTCGTCCCCATCAGCGCGCCGAGGAACGTGGCGAGCGGTAGCAGTGCCATGGTCAGCAGGCCCAGACAGGCGACCGCGTAGCGGCCCCGCGCCGAGCGACGCGACATCAAGGCGAGCAGCCCCGCGACCACCAGCGCCACCGCCGCGCCTTGCCATGCGAAGGCGAGCAGGGCTTGTTCCAGTGAGTCCAGCACGTCCATCACTTCCCCCGCCTCTCGTGCTCGTCGAGCAGCTTCCGGATCTCCGCCAGCTCTTCCGCGGAGGCCCGCTTCATCGAAAGCGCCTGGGCCACGACGGTGGACGCCGAGCCGCCGAAGGCCCGGTCCATCAAGTCCCGCAGCAAATCCCGCTGCGTGCGCTTCTGGCTCAGGGCCGCTTCGTAGACATGGGTGCGCTCGCTCTCGTCGCGCTGGACGAGCCCCTTCTCCGTCATGTTCTGGAGGAGCTTGAGGACCGTGGTGTAGCCGGTGTCCTTGTCCTGCGTGTCCCGGAGCGACTCATGCACCCGACGCACGGTGCTGGGCCCCAACTGCCAGAGGACTCGGAGGATGGCCAGCTCGGCGCGTGTCGGCTGCGGTGGAACGGGCATCATTCGCGAAAGTATTACGACGTGCGTCGTAACTGTCAACGACGGACGTCGTAGATGCCCGCGATGGAACACCGCGTCGCGCGGAGGGAGGTGTTGGCCCTCGCGTCAGGACTCCGCGGCCAGGTCTCCGGAGAGCTCGTCCGCGTCGGGCTTCACCGGGGCTCCGTCGCCCTGCGAGCCGTACTCCTTGAGGCGGTACTGAATCTTCCGAACGCTGATGCCGAGGACCTCCGCCGCGCGAGACGTGGAGCCCTGCACCATCTCCAGGGTGCGGAGGATGGCCTCGCGTTCGATGGCCGCGAGCGTGGCGCCGGGGATGAGCGCGCCCGTGCTCGTGCCGGTGGGGCGGGGGCCGCGCAGCACGGGCGGCAGGTCGTCCGTCGTCAGCTCCTGGTCCTGGGTGAGGACGACGGAGCGCTCAATCGCGTTCTCCAATTCGCGGATGTTGCCCGGCCAGTCGTGCGCGAGCAGCGCCTGGAGGGTGCCCGGCGCCAGGCCGCGCACCTGCTTGCCGTAGGCCTCGCCGTACTTCTCCAGGAAGTGGTTCACCAGCGCGGGGATGTCGCTCTTGCGCTCCCGGAGCGGCGGCAGCGTGACGCTCACCACGTTGAGCCGGTAGTAGAGGTCCTCGCGGAAGCGGCCCGCCTTCACCTCCGCGGCGAGGTCCCGGTGCGTCGCGGAGACGATGCGCACGTCCACCTTGAGCGTCTGCGTCCCGCCCACGCGCTCCAGCTCCTTCTGCTGGAGCACGCGCAGGAGCTTCACCTGCACGGTGGGGGAGATCTCCCCGATTTCGTCCAGGAAGAGGGTGCCGCCGTCGGCCAGCTCGAAGCGGCCCTCCTTGCGCGCGATGGCGCCGGTGAAGGAGCCCTTCTCGTGGCCGAACAGCTCGCTCTCCAGCAGGTTCTCCGACAGCGCGGCGCAGTGCACGCGGATGAAGGGCTTGTCGCGGCGCGGCGACTCCTGGTGCAGCGCCTGGGCGATGAGCTCCTTGCCCGTGCCGGACTCGCCGAGGATGAGCACCGTGGCGCGCGTGCTCGCCGCGCGGCGCACGACGTCGTAGATGCCCTGGAGCTGCGGGGACTCGCCGATGATGTCGTGGAAGCGACGCACGCGGGTGCGGACCTGGTCCCTGAGGGACTCCGCCTCCTGGCGCAGGCTGCGCTTCTCCAGGGCCTTGGACAGGGTGACGAGCACCTGGTCCGCGTCGAGCGGCTTGAGGAGGAAGTTGTCCGCGCCGGACTTCATCGCCTCGACGGCCATCTCCACGCTGGCGAAGGCCGTCATCATGACGAACGTCGCGTCGCTGCCCTGTTCGCGCGTCGCGCGCAGCAGGCTGAGGCCGTCCATCCGCGGCATGCGCACGTCGGTGAGCACCACCGCGGGAGAGAAGTCGGACACGCGCGCGAGGGCCTCGGCGCCATCGGCGGCTTCGGCCACGTCGTAGCCCTCCTCGCTCAGGATGGTGGCGATGGCGCGGCGGGCATTGTCCTCATCGTCGACGACCAGGATTCGCTGTGCGGACATGGGTGGGGGCTCGGAGGCGGGGTCAGGGG
>NZ_JABXEM010000487.1:0-3249 GCF_013372595.1 Myxococcus sp. AM011 | reverse complement strand
CCAACGGCAAGCTCGACAGGAAGGCGCTCCCGCCTCCCGACTTCGCCGCCGCCACTTCTGGCGACGACTTCGATCCACCTTCCACTCCTACCCAGACGCGTCTTGCCTCCATCTTCGCCGACGTCCTCGGCCTGGAGCGCGTCAGCGTCCACGGCGACTTCTTCGAGTTGGGCGGCCACTCCCTCCTCGCCACCCAGGTCGTCTCCCGCATCCGCTCCACCTTCGACGTTGAGTTGCCCCTCGGTGAGCTCTTCTCTTCTCCCACCGTCGCGCTTCTCTCCGAGCGGCTGGAGTTGCTCCACGGCTCCTCGTCTCGCCAGCCCGCCCTCGTCCCTGTCGACCGCACTCAGCCGCTGCCCCTCTCCTTCGCCCAGCAGCGCCTCTGGTTCCTCGACCAACTCCAGCCTGGCGCTTCCACCTACAACATCCCCTGGGCTCTCAAGCTCACTGGCAACCTCAACGCGGAGGCGCTGCTCCAGTCCCTCAACGCGCTGATTCAGCGCCACGAGGTGCTTCGCACCCACTTCGCCATTCACGAAGGCCAGCCCGTCCAGCGCATCCAGCCGGATGTCCGCGTGGCGCTGCCCGTCGTGGACCTGCGCGCCCTGGACTCCTCCGCTCGCGACGCTGAAGCCCAGCGGCTGATGCGTGAGGAAGCGCTTCACTCATTCGACCTGTCTCGTGGCCCCCTGGTGCACGCCTCCCTCGTGCGCCTCGCCGATGACGAGTACCTCCTGCTCGTCACCGCTCACCACATCGTCTCCGACGGCTGGTCCATCGGCGTCATCGTGCGGGAGATTGCGGCCTTCTATCGTCAGTTCGCTGGTGGTGAGCCTGCGCAGCTCGCGCCGCTGCCCATCCAGTACGCCGACTTCTCCGTCTGGCAGCGTCAGTGGCTCCAGGGCGACGTCCTCGCCGAAGAGCTTGCCTGGTGGAGGCAGCAGCTCTCCGACGCTTCCACTTCGCTCGAACTGCCCACCGACAGGCCGCGTCCCGCGGTCCAGACGTATCGCGGCGCAGTGGTCCCCATCGCGCTGTCGCGCGAATTGACGCAGGCCGTGAAGGCCCTGGCTCAGCGCGAGGGCGCCACGCCCTTCATGGTGCTGTTGGCCTCGTTCCAGACCTTGCTGTCTCGATACTCGGGCCAGGATGACATCTCCGTCGGCTCGCCCGTCGCGAACCGCAATCGCTCCGAGACCGAAGGCCTCATCGGCTTCTTCGTCAACACGCTGGTCCTTCGTGCGCGAATCGGCTCACGTCAGTCCTTCCGTGAGCTGCTCTCACAGGTTCGCACGTCGACCCTGGCCGCCTACGAGCACCAGGATGTCCCCTTCGAGAAGCTCGTCGAGGAGCTCCAGCCTCAGCGCGACCTGAGCCGCTCGCCCCTCTTCCAGGTCACCCTCACCCTTCAGAACGCGCCCGAAGAGGAACTCGAGCTCCCCGGTCTCACCCTCAGCGGGATGGCCGCGAGCATCGAGACCTCGAAGTATGACTTCAGCCTTTTGCTCGAAGAGGGCGCCAACGGCTTCACCGGTATCCTCAACTACAACACCGACCTCTTCGACGCGGCGACCATGGAGCGCCTCGCTCAGCACTACGCGGTGCTGCTCGGGGGGCTGACTGCTTCGCCCGATGTCCAGCTCGCCTCGGTTGCGATGCTGACGCCGGACGAGAAGCAGGTGCTTCCTTCGTGGACCGGCACCACGTCCGCCTACCCGCGCGACGCGTCCATCCACTCCCTCTTCGCTCAGCAGGCTGCTCGCTCGCCCGACGCTGTCGCTGTCGTCTCCGGCGAGGAGTCACTCTCCTACGCCCAGCTCGACTCGCGCTCCAACCAGCTCGCTCATTACCTGCGCTCGTTGGGTGTGCTTCCGGGCTCTCGCGTCGCTGTCCGCCTTGACCGCTCCGCGGACCTCATCGTCTCCCTCCTCGCCATCCTCAAGGCGGGGGCCGCCTACGTCCCTCTCGACAAGGCCTGGCCTTCCGAGCGTCTCGCTTTCGTTCTCCGTGAGTCCGCCGCGGGCGTCGTCCTCTCTCACTCCGACGTCGTCGACGACTTGCCGGCCTTTGGCGCCGTCCTCCTCGTCATCGATGAGGAGACTTCTCGCATCGCAGGCCAGCCTTCTTCCACGCTGCCTCTGGATGTGACGGGCAATGACCTTGCCTACGTCATGTTCACCTCCGGCTCCACGGGCGAGCCCAAGGGGGTCTGCGTCCCTCACCGCGGCGTCACTCGCCTCGTCTCTTCTTCTTTCATCTCCTTCGGAGCCTCCGACGTCTGGCTCCACGCCGCTCCCGTCGCCTTCGACGCCTCCACCCTCGAAATCTGGGGCGCCCTCCTCCACGGCTCCAAGCTCGTCCTCGCTCCTCCTCACTCGCTGTCTTTGGAAGAGCTGGGCTCGCTGCTCGTCCGCGAGGGCATCACCTCTCTCTGGCTGACGGCCGCTCTCTTTGAGCAGATGGTTGCCACTCAGCCCGTTGCGCTCGCTGGCGTGCGCCAGGTGCTCGCCGGTGGTGACGTCCTTCCGCCGTCCCGCGTCCGCGAGCATCTCGCTCGCATCCCTTCGGGCCACGTCCTCGTCAACGGCTACGGCCCCACCGAGAACACCACCTTCTCCGCCACCCACTCGCTGCGGCACGGAGACTCTGTCTCTCGCTCCGTCCCCATCGGCGCGCCTCTCTCCAACTCCTCCGCCTTCGTCCTCGACTCCTCCTTCCGGCTGTTGCCTGCTGGCGTTCCCGGAGAGCTCTTCGTCGGTGGCGACGGACTGGCCTGGGGTTACCTCAACCGCGCTGACCTCACCGCTGAGCGCTTCGTCCCGCACCCCTTCTCTTCTTCTCCGGGTGCTCGCCTCTACCGCACCGGGGACCGCGTCCGCTGGCTGCCTGACGGCACCCTCGAGTTCCTCGGCCGCTCCGACTTCCAGGTGAAGGTGCGTGGCTTCCGCATTGAGCTGGGCGAAGTCGAGGCCGCCGTCCGCCTCTTCTCCGGCATCCAGGAAGCCGTCGTCCTCGCTCGCGAGGATGTCCCCGGTGACAAGCGTCTCGTCGCCTACTTCACCTCCGCCGAATCCTCCGTCGACGCCTCGGCTCTGCGCGCCTTCCTCCTCCAGCGCCTGCCCGAGTACATGGTGCCGGCCGCTCTCGTCTCTCTCTCCGCTTTCCCGCTCTCCGCCAACGGCAAGCTCGATAGGAAGGCCCTCCCTCCTCCCGACTTCGCCGCCGCCACTTCTGGCGACGACTTCGCTC
>NZ_JABXEM010000486.1:0-3264 GCF_013372595.1 Myxococcus sp. AM011 | reverse complement strand
CACCTCCCCGGAGCCCCCATGCGCCTCTACGACTACGCGCCTTCCGCCAACGGCTACAAGCTGCGCCTCCTGCTCTCCTGGCTCGACCGGCCCTACGAGCTGGTCCCCGTGGACATCTTCGCGGGCGAGAGCCGGACGGAGGACTTCCTCCGCCACAAGAATCCCGATGGCCGCATCCCCGTGCTGGAACCCGAGCCGGGCCGCTTCCTCGCCGAATCCAACGCCATCCTCCTCTTCCTCGCCGAGGGCACCCCACTGCTTCCCCAGGATGCCTTCGAGCGCGCCCAGGTCCACCAGTGGCTCTTCTTCGAACAGAACGCCGTGGAGCCCAACATCGGCACCGCCCGCTTCTGGAAGCTCACCGGCCGCGCCCCTCGCCACCCGGAGACCTTCCTCCTGCGCATCGAAGCGGGCCGCAACGCCCTCAAGTCCCTGGAGCGCCACCTCCAGCACCACACGTTCCTCGTGGGCGAGCGCCCCACCGTCGCCGACATCGGCCTGTATGCCTATGTCCACCTCGCTCCCGACGTGGGCCTGGACCTGGGTGACTTCCCCGCGGTGTCCGCCTGGCTCGCGCGAGTGAAGGCCCACCCAGGCCACATCGGCGCGCTCGCGCCGTACACCGCGAACGCCCACGTGACGAACCCGTGAGAGGGATTTCCACGCCCTCGTGGAATCCCGTGACGCGGTGGCGCTGCGAGTGTCACAAGCCCCTCACGCCGCGCCCTGGCACCGCGGGTCAGCTTGACTCACGTGGGGCGAGCGTTTATCCCTAGCGCCGATGACGTCCCTTCTCGCCATGCGTCGAATGTCGATGACAGGTGGGCTCCCGCCCGCCCGCGTCGGCTGACGTCCATCCGACCCTGGCGAGCCACCGAGCCCACCCACCCCGCGAGGGTCGGTGGGCTTCGTCGTTTCTGGCCCTCCTTCAGCGCCCTCGCGCACTCCCACAGGAGCGCAGCGAAACCGTTCCGCCCGAGCTGAACCTGGTTCCCACCCGGACGCCCCCATGCGCCCGCGACGCCACCCGCTTGCCCGGAGTCTCCCCTTGGCCTCCCTCACCTGCGCGCCCACGCCGCGCCTCTTCGAAGTGACACCGCCGGACCTGACGCTGGAAGCAGGTGCGCGCATCGCTCCCCACCTCGTGCGCGGCTGGTGGTGGGGCCCCGAGGACGACCTGCCGTGGCTCCACGCTCGCGCCCGGCTCCTCCCGGATGAAGAAGCCCGGGGCACCACGCCGCGCGTCGTCCGTCGCACCCTCGCCGAGCAACACCACGCCGTCGAGCGCACCCGCCGTCGAAGCGACACCCGCCCCTCCTCGCGCGTGCCCACCGTGCTGCTCGTGCACGCGCTCACCGGAGACATGCGCGCTGGAGGTGAAGGCGGCTGGTGGGAGCCCGTCATCGGCCCGGGGCGCGCGCTGGACCCGACTCGCGTGCGGCTCTTGTGCTTCAACAACCTCGGCTCCTGCTACGGCACCTCGGGCCCCGCCGATGAAGGATTTCCCCGTCGCACGGACGACACGCGCTTCGGGCCTCCGCCCACGCTCGCCAAGGGCGACCTCCGCCAGGATGAGCAGCACCTTCCCGCCACCGTCACCCCGTGGGACCAGGCTCGAAGCATCCTCCTCGCGCTCGACGCGTTGGGCATCCAGGAGGTGGACCTCGTCACCGGCGGCTCGCTGGGCGGAATGATTGTCCTCTGCCTCGCCGCGCTCGCTCCGGAGCGCTTCGCGCGCATGGCCCCCATCGCCACGGCCGAGGCCGCGTCGTCGTGGGTGGTGGGACTCAACCACGTCGCACGGCAGGCACTGCTCCTCGACCCCGGCTTTCCCGAGGCACCGCATCGCGGACTCGAGCTCGCGCGACAGCTCGCGATGCTCACGTACCGCGCCGAGCCTGGACTCGAAGCCAGTCAGCAGCGGCCGCCGACGTGGTCCTCCCGCGCGCTCTACCCCGTGCAGAGCTACCTGGAGCATCAGGGGCGCAAGCTGGAGGCCCGCTTCGATGCGCGCGCGTACCTCGTGCAGCTCGGAGCCATGGACCACCACGACCTCTCGCGCGCGCCTCATGGCGGACTGGAGCGAATCCGCGCGAGCGCGCTGTGCGTGGGCATCGACAGGGATCAGCTCTTCTTCCCCGAGCACATGGCGGCCATTGCCCAGCGCCTGCGCACGCTCGGACGCCATGCGGAGCACGCGGAGCTGTCCAGCCTGTACGGGCACGACGGCTTCCTCGTTGAGTGGGAGCCACTCGCGGCCCTGCTCACACGAGCCCTCGCGCTGCCCTCCGCTCTGGAGCCGGGAGGCCCCGCGCTTGCGTCTACCAGCGCCACCCGCCCCGCTTCCGCGCGGCCGGTGTGAGGCAGGGATGCAGCCCATCTTGCTCGGCGCTGGAGCCCGGCGACCCTGCGCTCGCAGCCACCAGTGCCGCACGCACCATTTCCGCGAGGACGGTGTGACGATGGGCCTCAGCCCATCTCGCCATGCTGCCCTCGGCGCTGGAGCCCCGAGGCTCCGCGCTCGCCTCCACCAGCGCCACCCGCCCAAGGACGGTGTGACGCCGGGACTCAGCCCACCTTGCGCTGCCCGGGCAGCGGCGGCGGGTCCTGGTGCGACCAGATGGGCGGCTCCGCCTCGCACGCGAAGGCGCGCAGACGCCGGTACTCCGGATACGACGCCTGGATGGCCAGGATGTCACCGGGGCGGATGACCTCCTCGCCCACCGGGTGCAACCGCTCATGACTGCCACGCAGGAGCGACAGCGCCAGCCCGCCGAACCTGTCCCGGATGTCGGAGATGGTCAGCCCGGGCAGCCCCTCGCGCGCCTCGAAGTTGGACACCACCATCAGGTGCTTGCCCAGGTGGAACGAGTGGATGATGCGCGGGTCCAAGGCCGCCAACGCCATGGCGGGCGCGGCGAGCGACGAGCTGGAGAGCGCCTCCGCCTTGAAGGTGTCGCGCACCTTGCCGCTCAGGTCCTCGTCGAACAGCCGGATGACGACGCGGATGTTCGGGTTCATCCTCCGCGCATCCAGCGCGATGTTGAGGTTGGCCAGGTCATCATCCGTCGCACAGACGATGGCGGACGCCTCCTTCACGTTGGTGCGCGGCAGGCACAGCGGGCTGCGCGTGTCGTCGATGAGCAGCGGCACGTTCTCATCCCGCAGCGCGGACACGAAGGCTGCGTCCTCGCGCTTCTCCACCACCACCACGTCCTTCTCCATCTCCCTCAGCTGCGCCACCACGCGGTAGCCCACCCGCCC
>NZ_JABXEM010000485.1:0-3271 GCF_013372595.1 Myxococcus sp. AM011 | reverse complement strand
TCGCCCCCCGCTCCCGTGAAGCAGCGTTCTCCCTCCCTGGCCCGTATGTCCAAGGTGGCACTGGCTTGTACGGGGCTCGCCTGCGCCAGCTCGCCGTCTGTGGTGAAACACCAGCCAGCACCGCCCGCCGAGGACTGCCCGCCCGGAGCGCTGGAGACCATGGCGCAACTCAACATGGTGCTGGGTCGTCAGGTGGCTGCCTCCATCGGGGAGAGGGACAATACGGGGCTCGAGGAAGCTGACATCACCCTCCGCGAGTCTCGAATCTCGACCCATCTGGACCAGACGTTCGGATTGCTCCGCCCAGGAGCGCAACTCATCACGAACATCTACATCACCCCCACCCGGGTCTATGGCCGAATCGTCGAGGCGAGATTCAAGGGCAAGAGCTACCCGGTATGCCTCTCATATATGGACCCAGACGTTAGGCTGGTGTATGGCCTTCCCACCAAGGCAGGCAGCGACGATGACCGTGGCGTCGTGACGAACAAGTTCCCCGTGCGTGCCGTTATTCGCTTCCAGGAGACCGGTGACGAGGAGGAGTAGCACGCGCCGTCCACGCCCTCTCCTGCCGCTCGTGGTGTGCCTCGTCGCCATGAGCACGTGCAGCGGGCGCGCAATGGCCCAGCCTCACACGTCATCGCCGTCCTCGGAGGTTCGTCGCATCGAACTGGGGACGCGCCCCGCTCGCTCACCTTCAGAGATTTTTGTTCGTCCCGGAGGCACCACCGTGCTCCTGTTCGACAGAGCTCTCGCACCAGACGCCGTGACGTTGGAGGGGCGGGAGCGCTTTCACCGTGTGGTCCTGGCCGCGGACACCCTCGTGCTGCTGCCCTCGGACAAACTCAAGGATGGCACGCGGCTTCGCCTGACCCTGCGCTACGAGGACGGCTCCGCTCCCAGAGAAGCGAGCTTTCTCCTGGTCGTGGCCCCGGGGCAATTCGATGCCCAGGTGGAGGTCGTGAGCGTTTCCCCGAGCGTACGCGACGAGCGGACCGAGACCGCGCAGCTCGAGGGCGAGCTTCTGAGGCTGCGCGAGGAGAACGCAAGGCTTCGAGCTGAGCAGGGTCCAACGGGCCTGACAGGGCTCTTCGCCACGGGGCTCCTGGACGAGCAGGGTCTTCTCGGCGTCAAACTCGGCCAGTACCACCCGAGGCCACAGTCCATTCTGTCGCGTGGCACCCGGGCTCATGTATTCAGGAGCACCTCCCGCGTCGCGGTGGCACTGCTCCTGGCATCAGCGGGCGGCCATCCGCCATGGACCGCGAGCCAGGCCACGCTCACGGACGCCATGGGTCGCCGCTCCCGTGAACTGCGGGTCTGGCAAGCGAGGCCCCTGACGGATGACGACACCGATGTGTTGCTCATCCTGGAGACAGAGGCCGGTCCACTCGAACTCCACGAGGCCTACACACTCGAACTGCGCGACGGGAAAGACTCACGGGCCATCATCATCGGCCCCGTGCGCTTTCCTCGGATGTGAACGGGTCACGCCATCCGATTCTCGAGGAACAACTCCAACGTGCGCTTTAGACTTCCTCGAACTTCGCGCCCGTGACTTTCTCACGCTCCATGGCCGCCTTGATGTCCTCAGTGACGATGAGGGCAACTGTCCATCCCCAGGTCCGGAAGACCTTGGCATCCCCCACGTTCTTGCGGTCAATCCGCATCCCCGCCACGCTTCGGTACTGGCCGAGCTTATCCGGTCGAGCGTCCTCTGGCTTCCAAACCAGAATCTCTCTCGATGCCTTGTCGTCGATGCACCGGAGAACCTTCGTGGCCACGAGTATTTGATACTCGTCCGGGCAGCCTTTGATATCCACCGGTAGCAGTTGCACGTCGTCGGGCGCCAGCTCAGCGAAGAGAGTGGCCACCTTGATGTGAACAACAGGAGTCAGGGCAGCACCCGCCATGCTGTAGTCCAACCGCCTTCCAGGCACGTCGATGGGAATCGACAGGCGGCCTGAGACCTGACTGGGTCGTCCCGACGTAAACTCCCTGAGGTTCTCCATTTCGCGGCCCTGGCCATCAAGCGGTTCATCCAGGGACCATTTCCCCCGCTGCATGTCGGGTTCGAGCGAGAAGTATCGAGGTTGTTTGGGCATGGTGGACGCATTCTCTCCGAGGACTTCTCCATATGCCTCGCCCGACGAACTGAGTTGCTCGAAGGTCGTGGACTGGTCCACCTGGCGCACCAGGGTCAACCACCCGTCCAGCAGGCGCCACACCGTGTCCACGCCCAGGTAGGCGATGGCAAGCGCTGTCATGGTCGCGGCGACGCCCTTGGAAAGCGGCGAAGTAACGCACCGTTACAGAGACCCACCACCGAGGGCCCCTCGGAAGTTTCCGAGGACGTAGCGGCCTGGGCCTTGCCAGTGCCCGCCTCCGGACGCGAAGGCGAGCACCAGCAATGGAACGAACGACAGCCGAGACCCTGCTGGAAAACGCTCGCGCGAGTCAGGGTGTCCACGAGGGCCGGTCAGACCGGGAGTCCCTCGGCCGCGAGCGCCTTGCGCACCGCCGGACGCGCGGAGACGCGCTCCATGAACGCCATCAGATTCGGGAAGCCGGACAGGTCCACCTTCACGTAGTTCGCCCAGCGGGTGACGGTGTAGAGGTAGGCGTCCGCGACGCTGAAGGTGTCACCGAAGAGATAGGCGCGTGTGGCCAGGCGCTCCTCGAGGAGCTTGTAGCGCTTGAACAGGTACTCCGTGCGCTCCTCGCGCGTCGCGTCCGGCGTCGTCGGCCGGAAGAGCGGAGCGTACGTCTTGTGCAGCTCGGAGTTGATGTAGCCGAGCATCTCCAGCACGCGGTAGCGCTCGCGGCTGCCCGCCGCGGGCATCAGCCCCGCCTCGGGCCGCAGGTCCGACAGGTACTGCACCAGCGCGGGACCCTCGGTGAGGACCTCGCCCGGCTCCAGCTCCAGCGCGGGCACATAGCCCTTCGGGTTGATCTTCCAGAAGTCGCCGCCCGATTTGAGGACCTTCGTCTGGGTGTCGACCTGTTCGAGCTGGAGCTCGAGCCCCGCCTCGTGCGCGACGATGTGGGGAGACAGCGAACAGGCGCCCGGGGAGAAATAGAGCTTCATCGGATTCCTCGTGGTGGATGGGAACGACGGCCCATCACTAACGGGCCCAGGTTACTTTTGGATAGCAGCGCGAGTAAGGTAAGCGCACTTTCCACTCACCTCGTGGTAACTCCACTCACCTCGCGGTAACCACCCATGTCCCTGAAGCTGAGGAAGAGCAAGGCCCCACCCCCGCCCCCGGGC
>NZ_JABXEM010000484.1:0-3290 GCF_013372595.1 Myxococcus sp. AM011 | reverse complement strand
CCCCTCGTATATCCCCGGAAGCCCCCCCACGAAAGTCACCAACAGGGGGCCCTCGCGCGACGAGCCCTGCTCTGGTGAGCGAGGCCCGTCCACGCGAAGCAGATGCCCTGGTCCCTACACCGGCGAGCGGGTGTGGTCCTGAGCGACACGCTCCTTGCGCTCGACATCCAGCGAGCGCTCGGCCGTGCGAGCGGTGATGGCGCCCGCCGGGCTGAACACGGTGCGGTACACCGCCGCCGCCAGCCCCGCGCCCAACAGCGGCGCGATGATGAACATCCACAACTGCCCGAGCGCCTGCCCACCCGCGAACACCGCCGGCCCCAGGCTGCGCGCCGGATTCACGGACGTGTTCGTCACGGGGATGCCCACCAGGTGGATGAGCGTCAGCACCAGACCAATCGCGAGGCCGGCGAAGCCCACCGGCGCCTTCGCGTCCGTCGCGCCCAGCACCGTCAACACGAGCAGGAAGGTGAGCATGACTTCCGCGAGGAACGCCGCCCCCGCGCCATAGCCCTCCGGTGAGGCGATGCCGTACCCGTTCGAGCCCAGCCCCGCCACCGACGCCTGGTAGCCGCCCGGTACGCCCTTGGCGATGAGCAGCACCACGCCCGCCGCCAGCACGGCCCCCAGACACTGCGCGACGATGTAGCCCAGGATGTGCTTGTTCTCGAACTTGCCCGCCAGCGACAAGCCCACTGTCACCGCTGGATTCACGTGGCAGCCGGAGATGGGCCCAATCGCATACACCATGGCCAGGAGCGAGAGGCCGAAGGCGAACGACACGCCCAGGAAACCGATGCGGTCCCCCGCCAGCACGGCCGCTCCCACGCCGCCGAGCACCAGGACGAACGTCCCGATGAACTCCGCCATGTACCGCCGCATCCCATCATTGATGCCCCCGGCCGCTGATGCGGCGGGGAGTCTCTTGTCTGTCGCTGAACGCATGCGCACTCTCTCCCGCCGCACGCACCAGGACACGAGCACTCGCGTCCGGCGCCTCGCGGCGCAAACAGTCCCACTTGGGACGCTGCGCATGCCCGGGCCGACGACAACGGGAAACCGCGCTCCACGCCTGGAGAGCGGCATCCACGCAAGGCGCTCGATACTCCGCCACCCTTGATTCACGAGCCGGCGGGAAGGCGACCCACTTCCCGCGCGGCCGGGGGCGACTCGGGGGCTACTTGCCCTTCATCACGCCAATGAATGGCACGTTCCGGTACTTCTCCCCGAAGTCCAGCCCGTAGCCGACGACGAACAGGTCCTCGATGACGAAGCCCTTGTAGTCGATGTCGATCTTCGTCCGCGCCCGCGCCGGCTTCTCCAACAGCGAGCACAGCTTCAGCGACGCCGGGTGCCGGGCCCGCAGGTTCTCCAACAGGAAGCTCATGGTGAGCCCCGTGTCGATGATGTCCTCGATGATGAGCAGGTGCTTGCCCGCCATCGGCTTGCTGACGTCGGTGGTGATGCGCACCTCGCCCGTCGTCTCCGTGCCGCCCTGGTAGCTGGACACGCCCAGGAACTCCAGGGTCAACGGCAGGTCCACCGCCCGCGCCAGGTCCATGGCGAAGAACGTGGAGCCCTTCAACACGCAGACGAGCGTCAGCTCCTTGCCCGCGTAGTCCCGGGTGATTTGCGCGCCCAGCTCCCGCACGCGCGCCTGCAGCTTCTCCTCGGAAATATGGACGCCGACTTCCTGCTCGTAGAACGCCAAGGCTTCCTCCGCGCTACACGTAGGCGTTGTTCATGATCTCCCCGAAGCCGCCGCCACCGGGGACGATGTACTGCCGGTCATCCAGGCCGCGCTCCTTCTCCCAGAGCGCGCCCGGCGCCGTGCCGAAAACTTCTGGAGGAGACAGCCCACGGTCCAACCGGAGCGCGTAGATGACCACGTCCGGATGGTCCGTCGTCATCTTCCGCAAGTACTCCGGCGTGACGATGAGGTTGAGGGTGATGATGCGCCGGGGCGTGCCGGGCACCTTCTCCTTGTAGAGCTTGATGGCGGTAGACAGGCTGCCGCCCGTGGCCCCCATGGGGTCCGGGAAGAGGACGAGCGCGTCATCCACGTCGCCGCCAATCTTCGCGCCGCCAATCTGCGAGCCCACCACCGTCTCGGCCGCGTCAATCATGCGGCTCATGATGATGTGGTCCTGCCGCACCACCGACGGGTCCACCGTGGCGTTGAGCAGGTCGTACGTCACCTGCGACGGCAGCGTGCCCGCCCGCGCGATGTTCACCGTCACCACGCGCACATGCGGGTCGATGACCTCGCCCTGGTAGAGCCCCTGCGGGGTGGAGTCGATCATCCGTGTCGGCAGGCTGACCATCTTCCGCGGGAACTCCGCGTTCACCACCGTCTTCACCAGGTCGCTGTAGAGCGTCTCCACCAGCCGGTTCACTTGCGGCTGGATGACACCCTTGGCGCACAAGGTGGCCAGTTGGGAGAGCAGGAACGGATTGCCCACCAGGTGGACGCGGGGTCCATAGTGGTGGGTCATCTCGTTCAACCGGAAGGGCACGTTCGCGTACAGGGTGTCACGCATGCGGTCGGTTCCTCTCGTGCCCTGTAGCGCGCGGGCGAAACGGCGTCAGTCGAACAGTTCGAGCGTCTGCGGCGGCGTGCCCTCGGTGGGCTCCGGCACGTGACACTTGCGGCAGCGGGGCTCGTACGCGCCCGCCGCGCCCACCACCACGCGCTCGCCACTGGAGACGATGCGCTGGGAGCGATTGGCCGGATTGCCGCAAACCACGCAGATGGCCAGCTCCTTCGTCACGTACTCCGACACCGCCATCAGCTGCGGCATCGGCTCGAAGGGACGGCCCTGGTAGTCCTGGTCCAGTCCCGCGCAGATGACGCGCAGGCCCTTGTTGGCCAGCGCCTCCACCACCGCGACGACTTCGGCGCCGAAGAACTGCACCTCGTCGATGCCCACCACCTGCGTGTCGGGCTCCAACCGGTAAAAAATCTCTTCAGCCCGCTCCACCGGCGTGGACGTCACCCGATGCTTCGAGTGACTCACCACCTGCGTCTCGTCGTACCGGTTGTCGATGCGGGGCTTGAACACCTGCACCTTCTGCTTGCCGTACACGGCGCGCTGGACGCGGCGGATCAACTCCTCCGTCTTGCCGGAGAACATCGAACCGCAAATGACCTCTATCCACCCGATATCTTTGGGGAATTGGTGCAAGGGACGCTCGCCTGGCCTGGGGGCGGAGGGGCGCGGATACTCTGTCACCCCCCCGCGGGAGTCAACCGCCAACCGCGTCCTCGTGACGGGGCCCCCGGGCACGCC
>NZ_JABXEM010000483.1:0-3291 GCF_013372595.1 Myxococcus sp. AM011 | reverse complement strand
GGAGGCGGCACGGGCGCGGGCGTGGGTCGGGAGTAGTTCTCCCCGGCGATGGCGCGCGACATCTTGTCCGCCATCTGGTCGCTGCCCGCGAGCAGGAAGTGCTCGCGCGCGCGGCCATACTCGCCCATCTGCGCCAGGGCGAGGCCCAGGTAGTTCTGGGCCTTCTGGTGCTCGGGGGACAAGTCGGTGGCGGTCTCGAACTCACGCACCGCGCGCTGCAGCGCGTTCGTCTTCAGATAGACCAGGCCCAGGTTGACCCGCAGCGTCGGGTCCACCGGGTTGTCGCGCACCAGCATCTCGTAGAGCTCCGCCGCCCTGTCGAACAGGCCGAGCTTGAAGTAGCAGAGCCCCAGGAGGTTCTGCGCCTTCTCGTTGCGGGGTTGGAGCTGGTGGGCGCGCTCCAGGAACTCCTTCGACTCGATGACCTTGTTGGCGGCCAGCAGCTCGCCACCGCGCTGGAGCTGCTGGAGGAACTCGTCGTCAGCGGGGCTCGTCTCCGCCCGCCCCTTCACGCGCGTCGTCATTCTGGGATGTGGGCTCGCGGGGACCGCTCTCGGCGGGCCGCTCGCGCTCCTTGTAGTGGTAGTAGAGCTGGAGCACCTTGCGGACGTACCCCTGCGTCTCCTCGTAGGGGGGCACCTTGCCGCCGTAGCGCTTCACCGCGTCTGGCCCCGCGTTGTAGGCGGCAATCATCTTCACCATGTCGCCCTCGAACATGTTGGCGAGCACGCGAAGGTAGCGCACGCCGCCCTCGATGTTGTCGCGCTCGTCGAAGATGTCCTTCACATACATGTCCGACGCCGTGGCCGGCATCAACTGCATCAGTCCGCTGGCGCCCTTGTGGCTGAGGGCATTCTTATTGAAGTTGCTCTCCGCGTGCATGATGGCGCGCACCAGCGCCGTGGGGATGCGGTAGCGCAGTGCCGCCGCGGCGATGTGCGGGTCCAGGTCCGGCGGCGTGTTCTTGCGGCCCACCGCCGGCGAGCTCTTCGCGGGCGCCTGGGCGAACGAGCCCTTCATCTTCTTCGCCGCCTTGGAGCCGGAGGGCGGCACGTTCGTGTAGACGATGGTCCCGTCCTTCTCCACGTAGCGGTAGATGGACTCGGACGCCCCCGCCCACAGCGGGAAGGCCAGCACGGCGAAGAGGCTGAGCGCGGGAATGGCACGCATATCGGCCCCCGAACCTTAGACACACGGAGGAAAGTCCTCAAGAAAACGCCTTGTTTCCGGCACTTACAGTCGTTAAGGCTGTCCGCCATGCCCCATCGGTTCGACTTTCTCGTCCTGGGAGGAGGCGTCGCGGGCCTCTCGTTCGCCCTCCAGGCGGCCAGGCACGGCACCGTGGCCGTGCTGACCAAGCGTGAGCGCGGAGAGAGCAACACGGCCTATGCCCAGGGGGGCATCGCCAGTGTGCTCGCGCCCACTGACAGCTTCGACGCCCACATCGAGGACACCCTCGTGGCCGGCGCGGGCCTGTGCCACCGGGACGCGGTGGAGGTGACGGTGAGGGAGGGGCCGGAGCGCGTCCAGGAGCTGGTGACGCTCGGCGCGGAGTTCAACCGGCAGACCTCCGGCGAGTTTGATTTGACGCGCGAGGGAGGCCACTCCGCGCGCCGCATCATCCACTCGGGCGACATCACCGGACGCGAGGTGCAGCGCGCCCTCCTGGCCCGGTGCGACGCGACGCCCAACATCACCTTCTTCCCCAACACGGCCGCCATCGACCTCATCCTGGACCGGCGTCAGCCCCGGCCCGGCACCACCCGGTGCGTGGGGGCGTACGCGCTCCTGGAGGATGGGAGCATCGAGCGCTTCCTGGCGAAGGTGACGGTGCTGGCCACCGGCGGCGCGGGCAAGGTGTACCTGTACACGTCCAACCCGGACGTGGCGACGGGTGACGGCGTGGCCATGGCGTACCGCGCGGGCGCGCAGGTGGCGAACATGGAGTTCTACCAGTTCCACCCCACCTGCCTGTACCACCCGGAGGCCAAGAGCTTCCTCATCAGCGAGGCGCTGCGCGGCGAGGGCGGCAAGCTCAAGCTCAAGGGCGGGCAGACCTTCATGGAGCGCTACCACCCGCTGGGCGCGCTCGCGCCGCGCGACGTGGTGGCGCGCGCCATCGACGCGGAGATGAAGCGCACCGGCGACGAGTGCGTGTACCTGGACATGACGCACATGGGCCGGGCCTTCCTCACCGAGCGCTTCCCCAACATCTACGCCACCTGCAAGGCGTTCAACATCGACATGGCGGTGCAGCCCATCCCCGTCGTCCCCGCGGCCCACTACCAGTGCGGCGGCGTGGTGACGGACCTGTACGGGCGCACGTCCGTGCCGGGCCTGTACGCCATCGGCGAGGTGTCCTGCACGGGCCTGCACGGCGCCAACCGGCTCGCGTCCAACTCGCTGCTGGAGGGACTGGTGTTCGGCCAGCGCGCCGTGCAAATCGCCCAGGAGGAGATGGCCTCCCTGTCCACGCCGGGCGAGGACCCACCGGCGTGGGACGCAGGCAGCGCGGTGGAGTCCGACGAGAGCGTCGTCGTCAGCCACAACTGGGACGAGATTCGCCGCCTCATGTGGAACTACGTCGGCATCGTCCGCACGGACAAGCGGCTGATGCGCGCGCGGCGCCGGCTGGAGCTCCTGCGCGAGGAGATTCGCGACTACTACTGGCGCTTCAAGGTGACTCGCGACGTCATCGAGCTGCGCAACATCGCCGACGTTGCGTTGCTCATCGTCGACTGCGCCAGCCGCCGCAAGGAGAGCCGCGGCCTGCACTTCACGCTCGACTATCCGCACCCCGACGACCACCACTGGTTGCGTGACACCACCCTCTCCCGGGAGCTGTGAGCGACATGTCCTCCGGACCGCGACACATCCTCGATGCCCCCGGCTCGGGCCCTGAACAGCGCGGAGGGGGCCACCCGTTCGGCACCCCGCCGCCGCCCCAGGCGCCCCAGCCCAAGCCCTGGGTCTGCTACGCCATCATCGGCATCTGCGTCGTGGTGTTCGGCCTGGAGGAGGCCGGCCAGCTCCCGTCGTTCGCCTCACGACAGCTTCCGGTGGGGGCGCTGTACGGCCCCGCGGTGCAGGGCGGGCAGTACTGGCGGCTGCTCGGCGCGGCCTTCGAGCACGGCGGCATCCTCCACCTCGTGTTCAACATGTCCGTGGTGGTGACGCTGGGCTTCACGCTGGAGCGGGGCATCGGCAGCGTGCGCTTCCTGGGGTTGTCGCTCGTCACCGCGCTGGGCGCGTCCACCTTCTCGCTGCTGTTCAACTTCGACACGCCCATGG
>NZ_JABXEM010000482.1:0-3295 GCF_013372595.1 Myxococcus sp. AM011 | reverse complement strand
GTGCGCAACCCGCCCGCCCCCCGCATTCCACGCTGGTGGACGACCGCCGCGTTGAGGGGGTGACAGAACCCTTCAGGGGCAGCCAGGGGGGCTGGGAGCCACGTCGTGGATGACACGTAGCGATGGTGTGGTAGACGACAGCGCCATGCCTTCGCAGCCGACCAAGGAACTCCAGACCTTCCCCAACCCGGCGCCCGAGCGCGACTACGAAATCGCGTTCGACTGCCCGGAGTTCACGTGTCTGTGCCCGCTCACCGGGCAGCCGGACTTCGCCCGGTTCAAGATTACGTACGTCCCGGACCAGCTCTGCATCGAGCTGAAGAGCCTGAAGCTCTACATGTGGGCCTACCGGAACGAGGGGGCCTTCCACGAGAAGGTCACCAACACCATCGCCGACGACATCATCAAGGCCATCCAGCCGCGCAAGCTGACGCTGGTGGGTGACTGGTTCGTGCGCGGCGGAATCGGGACCATCGTCACCGTCACGCACGAGAAGAAGTAATCGTGTAGCAACAGCGGGAACCGCGAGCGCCGTCTCGAGGGCGCTCGCGCCTCATTCCGCCTTGTTGAAGATGGCGTCGGCGTTCTTGTTCAGGTCCGTCTCGATGCGGTCAGCGGCCTTGTGCACGTTCTGCAGCCTGCGAGCGGCGGCCGCCTCCGGGTCCGTCTTGGCCGGGCGGTTGAGGACGTACCGCGCCGCCGCGACCAGCACGACGATGCCCAGGATGAAAGTGACCATGCGTCCCATGGACTGCCTCCTCCCGCCTCAGCGGGTGAGCTGTTGCACCAGTGGCGCCCACTGCGCCTGGGTGAAGTAGAGGCCGGTTCCGGCCAGCGACGCGAGGACGAGCGCGACGAGCGCCCACTTGAGTCCACCGCCGGAGCGAGAGCGCGAGGTGTCGAAGACCTCCACCGCCGCGTCCAGCTCCTGGGGCCGCAAGAGCTGCTGCGCCTCCGTCTCCGTCAGCTTCTGGCGGTGGCGCAGGAAGGCGACCAGCAGCCCCGCATGGGACACCTGGACTTCCTGGGCCAGGAAGACGTCCAGCTCGCGGCGCATGGCGGCGGCGTCCGGGAAGCGGTCCTCCGGCTTCACCTCCATGGCGCGCTGGATGATGCGCACCAGGGGCGAGGGCACGTTGGGCGCCACCTTGTTGAGCGGCGTGTACTTGCCGTCGCGAATCTTCGCGAACACCTCGCCCGCCGTCTTGCCGTGGAAGGGCCGGGCACCGGAGAGGGCCTCGTAGAGCAGCACGCCGAGCGAGAAGATGTCGGTGCGGCCATCCAGCGGCGCGCCTGTCACCTGCTCCGGGGACATGTACGAGGGAGTACCCACCGCCATGCCCGCCTGCGTGAGCGCCTCCAGCCCGACGTCCTTGGCGATGCCGAAGTCCATCAGCTTCACGTCACCGGACTTGGTGAGCATGACGTTTGCGGGCTTCAAGTCGCGGTGGATGATGTGGCGGAAGTGCGCGTGGTCCAGCGCGCTGGCGATGCGCGCGGCGATGACGCCCGTGACGTCCGGGGGCAGCGGCCCTTCCTTGATGAGCGTGTGGAGGGTGGGGCCGTCCACCAGCTCCATCACCATGAACATGCTGTCGTTCTTCTCCACCAGGTCGTAGAGCGTGACGATGTTCTGGTGGCGGAAGGCGGCGAGCGCGAGCGACTCCCGGCGGAACCGGGACAAGGTCTCCCGGTCTCGCTTGCCCTCGGGCAGCAATTCCTTGATGGCGACCTCGCGCTGAATCATCTCGTGGAGGCCGCGATACACGACGGCCATCCCACCTCGGCCCAGCTCTCCGAGAACTCGATACGCGCCAATCTTGCGATGACGGACTGCTTTTTCAGCGGCAGGCACGGGCGAAGGGTACAGAACTGGACGCGCACCGTCGATGTCTCACGTGGCCACCCCCGTCCACGACTCACATCCGCCCGAGCCGAAGAAGTCCAAGGAGGACAGCCAGGACGGACACCCGGGCAAGCGCTCCCTGTCACCCGGGGCGTGTCCCGCTCCGCCCGGGAGAGTTGTAGGGTGGATGCGCTCATGCGCACCGAAGCCTCCGTCGTCCCGCAGCCCGCGCTCCCGCTGTCCCAGCCGTCACTGGCCCGGGAGCACGCGAGCGAGCACTGCACGCTGCTGGATGGAGGGACGGAGGCGTTTCCCCGGATGCTGGAGGCCATCTCCTTCGCCCGGCACCGCATCCACCTGGAGGTCTACACCTTCGAGCGCGAGGGCGTGGGCGCGCTCTTCCTGGACGCGCTGGCGGCGGCGGCGAAGCGGGGCGTGTTGGTGAAGGTGGTGGTGGACGGATGGGGGAGCATCGGCGCCAGCAAGCACCTCACCCGGACGCTGCTGGCCGCGGGCGCGAAGGTGCGCGTGTACAACCCGCTCACGTCGCTGTGCCTGGGCCGCTCGTGGCGCAACCACCGCAAAATCCTCCTCGTCGACGACACGGTGGCGTTCCTGGGCGGCATCAACATCGGCGATGCCTACGCGGCCAAGGGCGACGTGCCCGGCTGGGCGGACCTGGCGGTGGAGCTGCGGGGCGACATCTGCCGGCAGCTCGGGGAGAAGCTGACAGCGGGCGCGGCGGCGCTGTCGGCGGGCGCGGTGAGGCTGTTCCTGTCCGGCATCGGCGGGGGGCACCAGCTGCGCAAGCGCTACCTGTCCGCCATCGACGGGGCGAAGCAAGAGGTCATCCTCGCGCACGCGTACTTCCTCCCCGACAACAGCTTCGTGAAGGCGCTGACGCGCGCGGCGCGCCGGGGCGTCAAGGTTTCGCTGCTGCTCGCCGGACGCAGCGACGTCATCTTCGCCCGCGCGGCGACGATGCGGCTGTACGCCACCTTCCTGCGCGCCGGGGTGAGCATCCACGAGTGGACGGCCTCCACGCTGCACGCCAAGGCGGCGGTGGTGGACGGCAGGACGCTGTTGGTGGGCAGCTTCAACCTGGACCCGCTGTCGCTCGTGAATCTGGAGACGCTGGTGGAGGCGGAGGAGCCCGGCGTAGCGGCGCAAGCGGCCCTGTGGCTGGACAAACACGTGGCCCTGTCGAGGCACGTCCTGCCCGAGCAGTGCGGCCGCTCCGGCCTCCAGCGGTGGCTGTTGGACGTCGTGGGACTGGCCGTGGCGCGCTTCGCGGAGCACTTCGCCAGCTTCATCGGGCGGCGGCGCAAGCGCTGAGGCCGTCACGCTCGCGTCACGCGAGGGCCTGAAAAAGCCCCTGCCCGGCCGCAGCCCCCTCATGACGTGCTGCGCGGGCCGCCAGGGCGCTCTACACTGTCGCACGTCCAACCA
>NZ_JABXEM010000481.1:0-3324 GCF_013372595.1 Myxococcus sp. AM011 | reverse complement strand
CCCATCAAGTGCGTGGCAGGCGCCTGGGCCTGTGGGCTGTCTTGAGCCTCAACACCACAATGCCTTGGGTTGCCCTCGTGCTGGGGCCAACCTCGCACATGCCGTTGGCAAGCCCAGGTGCTCCAGAATCGCCCGCACCCGGGGGCCCCCTTCACGTACGCCAAGCCCCGCCGCCTCCCTCCATATCTCACGCAGAGAGCGTGACGCCGGGCCCCACGAAGGGCGCCGGGCCCCACGGGCCGAGCATGCCCTTGCCGCCTGTGCAGCAGAGCACTCCACCCCGTGCAGCGGGCTGCACACCCGGCGGGGGCACGGGGCGGCGGCCGGGCCCATCTCCTCGGAAGGAGGGGGGCTTCCCGGCTGGCCCTGTTGGTGCATTGCTGACACTTCATGTGCCGGGAACGCGCCGCCCCCCCTTTTGACGGCCTTCGCGCCGCCCAGCCCAGCGAGCACACCCGCTGGCTGGCGGAGCCCGATGAGCCCGCGCTGCGCGAGCTGCTCCACGCGCGCTACGCCGGGAGCTACTCCTATCGCTTCCTCCATGAGCCTGGAGGGGCCTCGCGGCTCTGGCGGGCCGGCGCGCTGCTCAGCCTGGGGGAGTTCGACGCCCAGGGCACGCTCCTCTGGCACACGGGGCTGTGGTGCAAGCCGGGGCGGGACTCCCTGGACTCGGGGCTCTCCCTGGCCCTGCCCAGCCGGCGCACCGCCATGGATCGCTCCGAGCACCAGCGGCTGTGGAGCCACCTCCTGGCGCTGCTCAAGGCGCACGTGGGCTTCATGCACCAGCAGACGTCCACGCTGCACCTCATGGCGCAGCGCTACGCGTCGCGCCTCATGCGGGCCGTGCCGGTGGGCCTCATCGTCGACTACACCGAGGGGGAGAGGCTGGTGGGAGTGGAGGGCTCGGGCCTGCCGATGCAGGCGCTGGCGATGACGACGGTGCTCGCGCCGCTGCCTCCGCGTCGGCGCTTCCTGCCCGCGGGGCCGTGGGGGGAGTGGCTCGCGTCCATCCTCGCCGCCTCGGGCCTGCCGGGGACGGTGGAGCTGACGCCGCTGGAGCGCCGCCCTCGCGCTGGGAGCCTCGTGCCGCGCCCGCTCGAATGGAACGAGTCCCTGCGGCTCGAACGGCGGGAGCTGGTGGGGCCCGCCGGGGAAGGGCAGGGGGCCACGGCGCTCCCGTCCTCGCGGGCGCGCGTGGACTTGGTCCACCTGTCCATGGGCGAGCCCCAGCGGGTGGCCGAGGCCACGCCCGTGCTCCTCGCGGCGGGCTACCTGCCGACGGGCCTCCGCCCGCGCCTGGACGCGCCCGACGACATCGTCTTCCAGCACCTGCCGGCGCCGGAGCGGGCGCGCGAGGCGGTGGGGCGGGCGCGGCTGGACGGCGAGGCGGCCCGGGCCCTGTGGAGCGGATGGGTGGAGCGATGCGCGCGAACTTCGTAGACACGCTCCTCGCGCGGCTGGACGGCGAGGTGGCCACCATCTGGGCCACGGTGCTGCTGCGCATCGACGCGCGGCCCGACGTGGCGCGGCTGCGCAAAGCCTTGCGCGCCCTGGTGCGCGAGAGCGAGCGCCTCAACGTGGCCTGGGACGACGCGCGCGGTGCGTGGGTGCCCGCGCCGCGCACGGACGAGGCGGTGGACGCGGCCCTGCTGGAAGGCGCCGAGCCGCTGGACGAGCCCGAGGCGGTGACGCGGGTCATCAACACCCGGGTGGACCTCGCGAGGGACGTGCCGCTGCGGCTGCACGTCCACCCCCTGGCCGATGGCGCGCCGGGCCCGTGGCTGCTCGCCATCCAGCTCCACCACGCGATTGGGGATGCCAAGGCGCTCGCCCACCTGCTGGAGCGGCTCTGGCTGCACTGCGCGGGGCGCGCGTCGGAGTCGCCCCCGCTGGGCCCCTCGACGCTGACGGATGGCAAGGTGCTGCTCGCGGCGCTGCGCGGGCCGGGCCGGGTGCTGGGCCTCGCGAGCCCCCGCCGCCGGCTCCTCGCGCAGCGGGGCCTGGGCCTGCGCCGCAGTGGAGACACCGCGGGCCGCTCGTTGATGGCGACGGCGCGCCTGACACTCCCGCCTGGCCGCACGGACGTCCAGGCCTCGGAGGTCTTCTTCGCCGCGCTGCTGGCGGGCGTCGCGCTGCGCGAGCCCACGAAGGACGGGCTCATCCGCCTGCGGGTGCCGGTGGACCTGCGGCGCATGCTGGGGCTGGGGCGGATGCTGGGCAACGGCTGCTCGACGGTGCCGCTGGAGTTTCCCCTGCGGGAGGTCCGCGCCCGGCTGGAGGACGCGCCCGCCCTGGCGGCGCTGGTGCGCGAGGCGCTGCGGCGCGTGCTCGATGAGGGCGTGCACTGGACGACGGCGCTGGAGTGCATGGCGGTGGCGCGGCTCGCCCCGGGGCCCGTGCTGCGGCGCAACGCGCGCCCCGGGCTGGTGGCCGAGCCCCGCACCAACACGCTGGTGGCGACCTACCTGGGGCGGCTCGACAAGCACTTCGTGGACGCGCCCTTCCGCATCCACTCCCTGCGCAGCCACACGGCCACCTGGGGCGCGACGGGCCTGGGCTTTGGCGACACGCTCACCATCAACACGGCGACGTTCGAGGGACTGTGGACCCGGGGCGAACTGCGCGACTTCACCGAGCAGCTCGCGGGCTGGGCGTCCTCGGGCTTCGGACTTCCGGCGGAGGTGGTTGGCTCATGAAGGGGCTTCGCGACGCGCCCGTGCTCTACCTGGGCTTCATCTCGCTGCACCTGCTGCTGGGGCACTTGGGCGCAAGCCTCGTCTACCGCCTGCGCTTCGGCCGCAGCCCGCTGGCCTACCGGAGCACCGGGGCCGACTCCGCCCACACGCGCCTCACGCGGCGCATCAGCGGCGCCTCGCTGGTGTGGGCTGGCTCCGTGGTGGCGGCGGCGCTCTGGCCGCGCTGGTCCGAGCTGCCCTGGGGCCGGCCCCTGCTGGCCCTTCCGCCGGAGGTGGGCTGGGCGCTGGGCGTGCTCGGGCTGGTGGGCATGCTGGCGGCGCAGTACGGCATGGGCGCGACGTTCCGCATCGGCGTGGACGCGGGGGAGGCCCCGCCCGTGCTGCACGAGCGAGGACTCCACCGCTCCTCGCGCAATCCCATCTACGTCTTCTCCTACCTGTACCTCGTGGGCGCCTCGCTCTGGGCTCCGTCGCTGGTGACGCTCGGGGCGTGCGCGGTGCTGGGGGGGCTGTTCCACGGGCTGGTGCTCCAGGAGGAGCGCTACCTCTCCGCCCGCCTCGGCGAGGCCTACGCGCGCTACCGCCAGCGCGTCCCCCGCTACTTCTAAAGGCCCCATGCAGCCCGCCC
>NZ_JABXEM010000480.1:0-3337 GCF_013372595.1 Myxococcus sp. AM011 | reverse complement strand
GGGCTACACGGACGTGGGGAGCCTGGCGCGGCGGGCGCGGATTCCCAGGCACGAGCTGACGCGGCTGGCGCTGGCGGGGGCGCTGGGCTCGCTCTGCGGCTCACGTCGCAAGGCGCTGTGGGACATCCAGGCGCTGGGGCCGCTGGACTCGGATGACTTGTTCTTCGGGATGTCGATGGACGGCACGGAGGTGGAGCTGCCGTCGATGGATGTGTTCGCCCGCGTCTGCGCGGACTACGACACGGTGGGGTTGTCGCTGGAGAAGCATCCGCTGGAGCTGCTGCGGCCCACGCTGAAGAAGCTGGGTGCGGTGACGGCGGAGGGGCTGAAGCAGGTGTCTTCCGGGCGGACGGTATCGGTGGGCGGGATGATGATCTGCCGACAGCGGCCGCCGACGGCACGCGGGATGTGCTTCATCTCGCTGGAGGACGAGACTGGGATTGCGAACCTGGTGGTGCCTCCGGATGTGTATGAGCGGTGCCGGAAGGAGATCCACGGCGCCCTGTTCATCGTGGGGCAGGGTGTCCTGGAGCGCTCGGGGAAGGTGACGAACGTGAAGACGAAGTTCGTCCAATCCCTGTCACGGCCCTGAGAGGCATCCCAGGCGCGTGCTCCCTGGGATGCCCGGCTCATCAGGCGTGGTGCCTCAACAGCCGCAGATGCGCGTGGTCGTGGTGGTGCACGCGCCCGCCGCATCGCAACAGACCCGGGTGAGGAGCTGGAAGCGATCATTCGGGCCCAGCTCGCACCGACCGACTCGACACTGGCCATAGGTCTCCGTGCACGTCACGGCGGCCTGGGAGACCTGGCCCTCGGCGTCTTCGACGGTGTCTGCGAATTCCGCTCCACCGCAGCCCATGAGCGACAATGCCAACGCACCCACGACCCAGCTCAGGTTCTTCATGTGTAACCCCCTTGGGCCCGCATTTCCATGCGGGACATGTCAGGTTAGAGGGAACATGGAAGAGGGTGCAAGGCAGTGGCTGTCTTTCACGCCGGGTCCGTGGCGATGACAGGGGTTGGGCCGTCATCGCCAGGACCTCACGGCCTCAGCAGGGTCTGCACTCCATGATGAAGAACGGCGTGACGTCCTCGGTCTCCGAACACGATGACTCACCGCACGCGCACCGCAGTGTCAGCACGTGGTTCGTGTAGGTGTCGTCGTCGTAGTAGTGAAAGGTGCAAGCTTCGCGCTCCTGGGCTTCCGCCCGGGGCGCGTAAGTCACGTTGCCGAAGAAAAACAGCCCCGGGATTCCCAGCGACAGCGCACCGAGCAGTAACTTCTTCATGCTCCCTCCCAGCGAGTGGGCTCCGAGAACGCAGGTCGGCCGACCTCCCTCGGGCGCCAGGATCATGATCCACCGGCCGGGCCTCCCTCGACCAGCCCTTGGCTGCTCTCACACTCTCACTGGAAGTATGAGACATCGTGGTATTTCTGCTTCACATCCGCGGAGATCTCTGCGATGGGTCGGGTCTATTCCGCCCGGGGCGGCTTGAACCCAGATCCCTCGAAATTCGCGAATATTTCAGCTGGGTTGCGATATTTTTGAGGTGCTGGATATAGTTGCCGGGGATTCGGATATGAAAATCAGCACACCTGGTGCGTCGGCGACCCACTCCATGGAACGAGCATCCCGAACGGTGACCCAGGTTGCGCGACCCGTCCTTCGCTCCGTGCTTCACGAGGCGTTGGAGAGTCAGACTGGGGGTGAGGTGGTGGTGAAGTCGACCACCGTCTCTGGTCGCATCTTCGTCGTGGAGCGGAAGGTGGCCTGGGCGGTCCTGAATGGCCCCGGGGTCCAGAACTTCTCGTCGGTGCTGATCCAGCAGCAGCTGGTCAGCCGGGACGACGTCGAGCAGGTCATGTCGGAGTGCCGCAAGAACGGAGGCAACTTCTGCGAGGTGCTGGTGGCGTGGGGCCTGGTTCCCCGCGACACGCTCCGAGATCTGCTCCGTGGCCACATGGCGAGCCACCTGGAGGTCCTGCTGTCGCTCCAGGACGCCCAGGCCCTCTTCGTTCCCCAGCCGCGCACCTACTCCAGCCAGCTGACCTTCAGCCTGGAAGAGTTGCTCGCACCCGCCCAGCAACACTCCACCCACCCCCCAGCCGAAAGAGAAGTCATGCCGAACGTGAAGCAATCCCTGGATGAGACACTGAAGATTGAAGGTGCCTTCGCGGCCTGTCTGGTGGATGCGAAGAGCGGAATGTGTCTGGGTAGCCAGGGAGGCACCGCGACCTTCAACATCGAGACGGCCGCCGCGGCCAACACCGAGGTCGTCCGGGCCAAGCTCAAGGCGATGACCGTGCTGGGCATCAAGGACCGCATCGAGGACATCCTCATCACCCTGGGCGAGCAGTACCACATCATCCGCCCGCTGGCGTCGCGTGAGGGTCTGTTCTTCTACGTGGCCCTGAGCCGCGCCAACTCGAACCTGGCGATGGCGCGCTTCCGCCTGGCGGAGATCGACAAGGGTCTGCAGCTGACCTGAGTCGTGCCCTTCGGCGCCCGCCGTGTCAGGCGGGTGCCGGCCTTCTCACAGCGCGAGTGCCCAATCGCGATGGAGCAATTCAAGACATGCTCGAGCCCCGCCAGATCCGAGCGTGCCAGTGATTGTCATTCGCGTGGCGAGCCATTCGCTCCCTGATTACGGCGACACGGTGAAGCGGAAGTTCGTTCGTAGTTGGAGTCGTACTGCTCGCAGCCCACGCTGGAGATTCGGAACCACGGCTCCAGCGTGCCCTCGGCGGGGAGCGCGAGCACCGGCGCGGCGCCCATGGTGGGCTGCCCCGCGACGTCGAAGCTGCCCTCCGCCCCTCCGTTGAGGCGGTAGTGGCCGGTGAGACTCCAACCCGGGCCGCCATCGGGCAGGGTGACGCGGCACTGCGGCAGCCGGCTGGCGTCATAGGCCACCTGGACCTGTCCGCCCGCGAGCAGCGTCTGCGACTGGGCCAGCGACCCGTTGGCGCCGAAGGTGATGACGGGCGGAGTCTGCGCCCCCGCGCTGCCACCGAACAGCAACAGGGAGAGCGCGAGGAGGGACTTGAGTCGGTTCAAGGGGTGGCTCCCGGGTGAGAGAGTCAGGCCCATGGGCCGGCGGCGCGGCGCTCGGGCCACCTCGGGGAAGGAGGCGGGCGCATCAAGGCGTGGACCTCCGACGCCCGGCCGCCTCGTTGATACCGGGCATTTCGAGTAGGCTCTGCCGCGAACACCTTGGAGCGAGCACCGAATGACCCTGTTCAGGAGGCCGTCCCCGGCCGGCGAGCCGAGTGACGATTCGAGCCGCAACGCCACTCCCACCGAGACGCCTTCCGTCTCCGACAGCCCCAACCCCGTTC
>NZ_JABXEM010000047.1:0-50078 GCF_013372595.1 Myxococcus sp. AM011 | reverse complement strand
CCCTTCTCTCATGCCCCCGCCCCGTGGATCAACGAACGGCTGACCCTACCCGCCGAGTTCCCTAACACGCACGGGTGACATTTCGGCGGACCCAGGTCCGAAAACGGGTGCGCCCACTGAAAGGCGCGGGCATCTTGGCCCCCGCCATGGAGACTCCTTCGACCTCGCCCTCTCCCCGGACCCGTTCACCGGCCCCCGTGCCCGCGCTCTTCCGGGTGGCCATCGCGCCACTCCAGGCCTTCTTCCGCCTCCAGGCCAGCAGCGGCATCCTGCTGGCCCTGTGCGCAGTGGTCGCCATGGCGTGGGCCAACTCACCGTGGGCCTCCTCCTACGTCGGCTTGTTCGGCGCCCGCCTGGAACTGGGGGTGGCGGGCACCCAGGCGTCCTTCACCTTCCAGGAGCTCATCAACGACGGCCTGATGACGCTGTTCTTCTTCCTGGTCGGCATGGAGGTGAAGCGGGAGCTGAGCGCCGGGGAGCTGCGCACGCTCTCGCGCGCGATGCTGCCGCTCATCGCCGCGCTGGGTGGCATGGTGGTGCCGGCCGCCGTCTACGCCGCCATCAACGCGGGCACTCCGGCCATGGCGGGCTGGGCCATCCCCATGGCCACGGACATCGCGTTCGCCATCGGATGCCTCACCCTGGTGAAGGCGCGCGTGGGCCACGGGCTCATCGTCTTCCTCACCGCGCTGGCCATCTTCGATGACATCGGCGGCATCCTCGTCATCGCCCTGTTCTACGGCACGGGGCTGCATGTCGAGTGGCTGCTCGCCGCCGCCGCGGTGGTCGCCCTGCTGGTGGCGCTCAATCGCTTCTATGTCCGCAACGGCATCGTCTGGCTGCTGGCCGGAGCGGCGCTCTGGTACACGATGCACCATGGTGGCATCCACGCCACCCTGGCTGGCGTGGTGGTGGGCCTGTGCATCCCCTCGCGCCCCACCCGGCCAGGACGGAACGTGTTGGAGGAGCTCTCCACGTACATCAACGATTGCACCCAGAACGCCGAGGACGAGTCGATGAGGAGCGCGCAGTTGCTCTACATCGAGGATCGAATCGAGGAGCTGGAGCCGCCGCTCAACCGCTTCGAGCACCTGTGGCACGGCTGGGTGGGCTACGGCATCGTCCCGCTGTTCGCGCTGGCCAACTCGGGCATCTCGTTGGAAGGCATGGGGTGGAAGGACCTGCTCGCCCCCCTGCCCCTGGGCATCATGGCGGGCCTCTTCGTGGGCAAGCAGGTGGGCATCTTCCTGTTCACCCTGGTGGCGGTGAAGCTGCGGGTCTCCACCCTGCCCGGAGGCGCGGGCCTCGCGCAGCTCCATGGCGTCTCGGTGGTGGCGGGCATCGGCTTCACGGTGGCCCTGTTCGTCGCGGGGCTGGCGTTCGCGGGGCAGCCCGGCCTCTTGAACGAGGCCAAGCTGGGCATCCTGGTGGGCTCGCTGCTGTCGGCGGTGGTGGGTTATGTGCTGCTCCGCTTCGTGGCGAAGCCGGTGGCGCGGGCGTAACGTCGGACCGTGGTGGCAAGGAGACAGACCCTCCCGTGATTCTCCAGGACCTCAACCGTGTGCGGCAGATCACCGTCATCGCGGCGCGACATGGCTTTGGCGAGGTGCTCGAGCGCGCGGGCCTGTGGCGCATCCTGGGTCGGCAGGAGAAGGTGGAAGTGTCACCGGAGGCCCAGCGCGCGTCCACGGCGCGCCGCTTCCGGATGTTGCTGAACGACTTGGGCCCCACCTTCGTGAAGCTGGGCCAGGTGTTGTCCACGCGCGCGGACCTGCTGCCCGCCGAGTTCGTCGAGGAGCTGGCGCTGCTCCAGGACAACGTGGACCCGATTCCGCTGGAGCAGGTGCTCTCCCAGATTCGCGAATCGCTGGGCAAGGAAGCCAGCGAGCTGTTCAAGCAGATCGACGAGGTGCCGCTGGCGGCGGCGTCGATTGCCCAGGTGCACCGGGCGGTGACGCTGGAGGGTGAGGAGGTCGTGGTGAAGGTGCAGCGGCCGGGCATCGCCGCGAGCATCGACTCCGACCTCGGAGTGCTGCGCAGCCTGGCGCGCCTCTTGGAGGCCGTGGTGGAGGAGACGGGCATCTACACGCCCACGGGAATCGTCGACGAGTTCGACCGGGCCATCCACGAGGAGCTGGACTTCATCAACGAGGCGACGAACGTCCGCGCGTTCCTGGAGAACCACCGGGAGCGGACGTACCTCAAGATTCCCCGGGTCTACGCGGCGCTGTCCAGCCGCACGGTGCTGACGCTGGAGTTCATCCGGGGCGTGAAGATCGCGCCGGAGACGCTGGCCGAGGAGGACCGGAAGGCGATTGCCCAGAACATCCTGGAGGCAAGCTTCCGGCAGCTCTTCGACGACGGGCTGTTCCATGGCGACCCGCACCCGGGGAACCTCCTCCTGATGGAGGGCAACCGGCTGGCGCTGCTGGACTTCGGCGTGGTGGGGCGGCTGACGCGGCCCATGCAGGAGACGCTGGTGATGTTGTGCCTGGCGGTGGCGCTGAAGGACAGCGACTCGGTGGCGCGCATCCTCTACCGCGTGGGCGTGCCGGATGCGCGGGCCAACCTGGTGGGGTTCCGCAACGACATCGAGAGCATCCTCGGCGCGCACCTGCCCACCACGCTGGGACAGGTGGACGCGCGCACGCTGCTGCGCGACTTGCTGGACCTGGCGGTGAAGTACCGCATCCGGATTCCCAAGGAGTACGCGCTGCTCAGCCGCGCCTCCATCTCCACCGAGGGAATGCTGCGCAGCCTCTACCCGGAGATGAACATCATCGAGGTGGCGCTGCCGTATGCGAAGGAGCTCCTGGCGGGGCGGTATGACCCGACGCAGTTGCAGGGCGGGCTGATGCGGACACTCTTGCGATTGCAGTCGATGGCGCAGGACCTGCCCACGCAGCTGTCGCAAATCCTGCTCGACATGGAGTCCGGCAAGTTCACCGTGACGGTGCGCGCGGACCAGTTCGAGAAGCTGAACGAGAACCTGCGCAGCGCGGCGGTGATTGCCTTCATGGGGCTGTGCGCGTGTGGCTTCATCGTGGGGGCGTTCATCTCCTTCGCGCCCAAGCCGTGGATGTATGGGAACATCCCGGTGCTCGGAGCGGTGGGAATCGCCCTGGCGGCGGGCCTCTTCGGCGCGGCCATCACCTGGTACCTGTTCGGCGGACGCGGACTGGGCAAGGTGCGGCTGAGCCGGTTCTTGAAGAAGCAGACGAAGAGGTAGGCCCGGCTTCAGCCGCCCAAGGCCTCGCGACAGCTCGTCACGAACGCGGAGAGCGCCGCCTCGAAGTCCGGACGCGCTTCGATGAACGGCAGGTGCCCCACGCCGGGAAGCGACACGCCCCGGGCCCCGGGCACGCGCGGCAGCACCAGCTCGGAGCTCATGGCGGGGAGGACCACCTGGTCGAGCTCACCGTGCAGCGTGGTCACCGGGCAGGTGCGGCGTTCGAGCTCCGCTGAATAGTCCTCCGTGCGGGCGAGGAGCGCGCGGCGGACATGCGGTGGAACGCGCAGCATGTCGCGAAGGCTCTCGTCGGCGAACGCTCCGGGGACTTGCCGCGCCGCGCAGGCCTGGAGGAAGTCGCGCGCCGCCGACGCGTAGGTCTCCTCCTGGTCCGACAGCAGGCCTCGGGCATTCGCGAGCATGCCCGGCCCGAACAAGGCGCGGGCGGGCTTCCCGGTCTTCAGCGACGCCGCGACGAAGAAGAGGCCGCCCAGCGCGGAATCCCCACGGTGGCGCAGGTAGTCGCCGACAAGGACACCGCCATAGGACCAGGCGACCACGACGGGCCGCTCCAGGCCCAGGCCCTGAATCACCGCATGGAGGTCGTCGGCGAAGTGGATGCCCTCGACATACGGCGCATCTCCTTCGGGCTTGTCCGAGTCACCGTGACCGCGAAGGTCGAGCGCCACGAGGCGGAAGCTCCGCGCGAGGTCTCCCTCGAGCACCGGGTCCCAGCAGTGACGGCTCTGTGCGAAGCCATGCACGAAGAGCACCGATGGCACGCCCGACACGGGGCCCGCGTCGCTCACCGCGAGCCGGACGCCGTCCGGCCCCTCCACGAATGGGGTTCTCATCAGGCCTTCCTGGAGGCGCTTCGTTGTTTTGTCGGCAAAGACTCGGAAACCGGCTCATTGACGCTCAGGCCGGGATGGGCGGCGAGGACGAGCTCCGTCGTCCTGGCGATGTGCTCGACCAGGAGCGCGCAGGCACGCTCCGCGTCCCGCGCCAGGGTGGCCCGGACGAGGGCGGTGTGTTCTTCCTCGATGTCGCGCGCATGCCGGCCATGCGACACCGCGAGGCGACGGTAGCGCTCGCTCTGGTCGAACAGGGTCGCGCAGAACTTGAGGAGCCAGGGGGAATCACAGGCCCCCAACAGGGTCGCATGGAAGCGCCCGTGCTCGGCCTCCCAGTCATCATCGAGCGTCCCGTCGCTGGAGGCTGGCGTCCTCCGGAGGAGGCGGTGGAGGGCCGCCGTGACTTCGCCCTCCCAGGAGATGTCACCGCGAGCCATCGCCCCGCGGAGCGCGAGGGTGTCGAGCTGCTGGCGGGTCCTCGTCAGGTCCAGCAGGTCGGCCCGGGAGATGGGGACGACCCTGAAGCCGCGCTGGTCCTCGATGGTGACGAGCCCCTCGGACGCCAGGCGGCAACACGCCTCCCGCAAGGGCGTCCGCCCGACGGCGTAGCGAGGCGCCAGATGCTCGAGCCTCAGCTTCTCCCCGGGAGGCAGCACCCCGCGAAGGATGTCGTTGCGAATCCGGTCCACGACCGTCGAGGTGAGGGTCGGTTCGGATGCGAGACCAGCGATGCGGGATGGGGCGGCCATCGGCTTCCTCACAGGGGATATCTGGCTCTATAGGGCATCGCGGAGATTTGATGCAATATGTCAAACCAACGACAGTCCTCGTTTTGTCGACATTATTTGACTCAAGGCGCCTGACTCACCTAGGGTCCCCGTTGGAGGAGCGCGACGATGCGAATTGCTTCGATTCTTGTGGACGGGTCCCCTGCCCTCGGCGTGCGAACGCCAGACGGGCTGGTCAATGTCACGGCCCTCGTCCCGTCGGTCGGAAGCTCGCTCCGCGAGCTGCTCGAACGCAATCCCGGCGGACTCGCCGAGCTGGCCGCGCGGGCCGTCGACGCGCCCGCGCGATTCCGGGTGGAGCCGTCAGCCCTCCACTACCGGCCGCTCGTCCCGGACCCGAGCAAGGTTCTCTGTCTCGGGCTGAACTACGTCGCCCATGCGTCGGAGGCGGCCTTCGAGCCCCCTCGCTACCCGGTGGTGTTCACCCGCGTCGCCACGAGCCTCCTCGCACACGAGGCTCCGCTCGAAGTGCCCAGGTGCTCGAAGCAGCTCGACTACGAGGCCGAGCTCGCGGTGGTGGTGGGGCGCCCGGGGCGCGACATCCCTCGCGAGCGGGCCCTGGAGTGGGTGGCGGGCTACACGCTCTTCAACGACGGCTCGGTGCGCGACTACCAGAAGCGCACCCCGCAGTGGACGCTCGGGAAGAACTTCGACGGCACGGGCGCGCTCGGCCCCGAGCTCGTGACGCCAGACGAGCTGCCAGAGGGCGCCTTGGGATTGCGCATCCAGATGCGCGTCGGCGGCGAGCTCCGGCAGGACGCGAGCACGTCGGACATGATCTTCGACGTCCCCACCGTCCTCGCCGGGCTCTCCGAGGTCATGACGCTCCTTCCGGGCGACGTGATTGCCATGGGCACGCCGAGTGGCGTGGGTGCCGCGCGCAATCCGCCGAGCTTCCTGCGTGCGGGAGACGTGTGCGAGGTCTCGGTCGAGCGGATCGGGGTGCTGCGCAATCCGGTCATCGGCGCGCGCCGCACCTGAGCGGATGGAACCACGACAGCAGGAGGACGCATGGGAATCCAGGCAAGGCGACCCAGCAGGCTTCATCACACGGCGTATGTGACCAAGGACCTGGAGGCGACGCGGAGGTTCTACGAGGACTTGATTGGCCTGCCGCTCATCGCGACCTGGTGTGAATCAGACGAGCTCTTCGGCGCCCTCCGGACGTATTGCCATACATTCTTCGAACTGGGCGACGGGAGCGCACTCGCGTTCTTCCAGTTCGAGAAGTCCTCGGACCAGGAGCTCTTCGGGCCCTCCATGCCTCCGACGCCGTTCCACCACATCGCGCTGAACGTCGACGTGGAGACCCAGGGCGCCATCGAGCAGCGCCTGCGTGCGGCGGGATATACGGAGCCCGAGCTGTACGTGCTGGAGCACGGATACTGCCGCTCGCTCTACATCAAGGATCCGAACGGGATGATCGTCGAGTTCACGCACGACAGTCCGGATGCCGTGAAGCCCGACGTGATGCGGGCCCGCCAGGCCCGCGCGCGGGAGGAGCTGTCGCGCTGGCTCGCGGGTGACCACACCTCGAACAACGGGTTTCGATGAGCCTGCTGACGCTCTCGTTCGACAACGGGCCGGACCCCGAGGTGACGCCTCGGGTGCTCGACGTCCTGGCGTCGCATGGGATCACCGCGCACTTCTTCGTGCTGGGCAAACACCTGGGAACGGCGGAGGGGCGGCGCCTCGTCGAGCGGGCCCGGGACGAGGGGCACCTCGTGGGGAACCACTCGTTCACGCACGCCGTGCCGCTGGGCGAGGATGTCCGTCCGGACGCGGTGGAGGCGGAGATCGCCGCGACCGAGGCGCTCCTCGCTCCGCTGGGCTTGGGGCCGAAGCGGTTCCGGCCCTTCGGAGGCGGAGGCCGGCTGGGGCCACACCTCTTGAGTCCACGCGCGGTCGAACACCTGAAGGAGCATGGATACTCGTGCATCCTCTGGAACAGCGTCCCTGGCGACTGGCTCGACCCCGAGGGCTGGCCGGAACGAGCGCTCGCGGACTGCATGAGCCGTCCCCACACCCTGATGGTCCTGCATGACATCCCGAAGGCGTGTCTTCAGGAACTGGATGGTTTCCTCCGGAGGGCCCGCGACCTGGGAATTCAATTCACGCCGCGGTGTCCTCCGGAGTGTGTCCCCATCGTCGATGGGCGCGTCACGGGTGATCTGAGCGGGCTCGTCTCGGGCCCCTTGGGGTGACCGGCGGCAGTGGGTCGCTGCGGCAGCTCCCGGTCCGCCGCGTCGAAGGGGCGCCCGCCCTTTGAGGCCAGCTTTCTGGCAAGCCTCTTGGTTGCACCGCGTCGCCCTCTTGTCGGGCCAATGCGATGCGAGCGCGCGCCGTTCACAGAGGTTCAGACATGGGGACTTTTCAGCGGGACGATTGCGGGCTGAGTCACCAGGGGCCCGTCAGTGCAACGGACGCTCCCTGAGCCAATCCCGATAGACTCTCCATGGCCAGGACTTCTTGCACGTCTTGGTATCCGAACAGGCGAGCACCGCGTGTCCGCTCGGCCCACGTGAAACCCGGACAAGTGCCCGACACGAACACGGACCGCGCAGTTGCGCGAGTGCGGCAACGAGGACGTCCAAGGCAACGTACTCGCTCAATCGCGCACATGAGAGAGCATCGCATTTCAAGAAGGGCCCTTTTTCTCCCACCCAGAGCCGCCGCACGCCTCGACACTTCAGGCACTTGAAGGAATCCCGAGGGAGTTCGGCCGTCACCGCGGCAGTCAGGGAATTCTCCTCACTCCTCGATGGCGCGCCCCGGATGTCGTTCCCCCGGGCTGATACAGCGGACACGGACAGCGGCATTTCGACCTGGACCACGCGCCCGACCTGTTGAGCCGCTCGCCGAGCGCCTCTGGGAGGGAGTTCGACGGCATCCACCTCGGCCATGACGTTCCGCTGTCGCTGCTGCGGCGGCGTCCGGGGTGCCTCCCGAGGAGCGCGCTGCGACGCTGGACCTTCCTCCGGCTCGACATCCGTGCGCCCCGTCTGCGCTGTCCACTCGCGCACGAGCGCCTCCGCGCTACGAACGAGACTTGCTCGAAGCGAATCGCCACGAGCCTCCTCGGTGGCATCCGCCTTCTTGCCAGCCTCGGGGGAAATCTCGAGTTCCGCCAACCGAGCGAACACCGGCTTCATCGCCGCGTCCGCGTCACGGAAGAAGGCGCTGCCACGGATGCGCACGAATCGCCAGCCGAGCCGTTCGAGAATGGCCTGCCTTGCCATGTCCTCCGGAAGCTTCTCGATGGGATGATAGCGATCACCGTCACATTCGACCGCCAACCGTCGTCCACCGCCCTCCACCACGAGGTCGATTCGGTAGTGCCCCACCTTCCATTGGGGTGTCACGCGGAAACCCGCCCGGAGCAATCGGGCGAGAACCTCTCGCTCGAACGGCGACTCCGTCTTCACCTCCGCCCGCTGGAGACTTCGTTCAACCCCCGGAGGATTGGAGCAATGTTCTAGCAACCTTCGGCGGAGGTCGTCGGGCTTGAGGTCGATGGCGGCGTTGAGCGAATGCACGACCCACAGCTGATCCCTCGCACGACTGACGGCGACGTTGAAGCGCTGCTTGAACTCCTGGGTTGCCCGGAGGGCGAGTGGCCCACCGTCGCGCGGACTGTCCACCATGGACAGGAACATCACGTCACGCTCGTCGCCCTGAAACTGCGCGGCGTTTCCACAGAGAATGCGGCGACGCTCATACTCTGTCGGGTCCAGGTGGTTTCGTAGGAGTTGTTCCACCTCGATGGCCTGCTCTTCCCCCACGAGCGAGATGACACCAAACGTCCGGCCCGCATATGCGGGATTGGCCACGGCCGCGACGACAAGGGAAGCCACCGCGCGCGCTTCCGTCTGATTGACCTTGGCCTCCGCGTGCCCCTCGACCCGGTGCACGAGAAGGGCCGGGCTCACCCGGGCACTCGCGGCCTCCCGCAAGGGTTTGATCCGTCCCTCATAGGACAGGCTGTTGCTGAACTCGATGATGTCGGGGACGCAGCGGAAGTGCTCGGTCAGGCAGACCATGCCCCCGAAGGAGGCTCTCGCGAGATCGTAGATCGACATCTTCCCGTCATAGAGAATCGAATTGGGAATACCGTCGAGGTGTTCATCGATGAGATGCTGCACGATGTCGAGGTTCTGACCGACCGCCGACGGGCTCACCTGCTCATGGTCGCCCACGACCACCGCGCTCTTCGCCATGTAGAGGGCGATGAGCGCCATCGCATCGCATTGACTGGCCTCGTCGATGATGACCACGTCGAAACGCGCGGAGGCACCGAAGTTCTCCACGACTTGCGCGAGCGGCATGATCCAGACAGGCACGGCTCCACGGCACTCGCCCATCAGTCGCGCCGCCTCCGCGCGCAAGCGGGGGACACGCACACCCGTCCCCTTCCCGATGCGTCGCACGATGTCCAGCCAGCCGACCAGCGCCTGCTGCTGTCTCAAGGTCGTCCGCTGGACCTGCGCGGCCCAGGCACGTCGCTCGATGAGGTTCGCGGTGCAGCGCCTGAGCTCTTCGGAGAGCGCCTCCAGCTTCGCCTGGAGGACTGAGAGCTGGACGCTTCCGCGTCGCTCCAGCTCATCGTGAAGTTGCCGCCAGCGCCAGGCGGCGAGCGCATCTCCAGGAGGCACCGCCTGTCCGTGGACTCCTCGTCGGTCCTGGATGGCCGCGGCCCACCCCGCGGCGACGGACTCCAGGTGAGCCAGCAACTCCCGCCGTCGGACGAGCCATTGCATTCGCTCAT
Organism: Myxococcus sp. AM011; assembly: GCF_013372595.1. Lineage (NCBI taxonomy): Bacteria > Pseudomonadati > Myxococcota > Myxococcia > Myxococcales > Myxococcaceae > Myxococcus > Myxococcus sp. AM011. The sequence goes on along the minus strand of NZ_JABXEM010000047.1, from coordinate 40,442 downwards.
GAACGTCCGCGAGGAGCGCGAAGTCACGAGCATACGCCTCGACGTTCCGAGCAGTCAGCGACTCCACGAGCCCCCGAACAATCGGTGATGGCGCCGAAGGACCTCCCCAGGCATCCAGCTTCGCCACGGCTTTTCGGAGCCGCGCCCTCACCCGTGCCAGCGCGACCCCTTTCGCTCGAGTGCGCAACGCGAGAACCACTTGGGTGACAACCGCATCGCGCCTGCGCAGAAGCCCACCATTGGAAGCGAGGTTGACGGGTTCCGCATCGACCAGGCCCCTCCATCGAAGACCGCATCGGTCCAGTTCCTGCTCGAGCGGCGCCCAGACCGTGCCTGCCCACTGGAGATTCCTTTCGATTTCTCCACACAGTTGCAGGGCGACCTCTTCGGGTGCTTCGCCCAGGTCGGTTGCCGCCGGCGCCCCAAGTGTCGCCATCTGCCGGTCCCACCGGCCACGAAGCACATTGCGGGCCTTCTTCAACCCCAGCAAGGCGGCCAACGCCTGGAAGTGGGCGGGCTCTCGGGGTTCGCCTGACTCGACCCGGCTGCTTCGGATGATGCGCTTCCAGGAAGGGTGCGTAAGCAGGGCGAGCGCCCCCAGCTTTCCACCCCCCTTCAAGTGCTGCTCGATTTCCGCCAGCACGTGGAGCTGATCGTCAACGGAGCCCTCGGCGGCGGTCGTCGGCGCATGCTGAAGGAGGAGTTCCCGTGAGCCCAGGGCCTCGGCACGCACGCGCTGGACCAAATCCAACAAGGCCTTCCAGGGAGCGGACTCAGCGTCCCCCGCCATCCCCGCGGCCACCACGGCGAGCTTCCACGCCTCCCCACCGCCCAGCGGAGCCATGGCACGCATGCAACGGTCCGCCAGTCCTTCCAGATCCGTGGCCTCCTCTGCCTGGGGCGCTCCCGGCCACAGCTCCGCGTGGACGTCGAGTTTCTCCGTCCCGAGGGTTTTCCGCTTCTGAACCAGCACCTCGAAGTCCTGAGGCGAGAGGATATCGTCTAGCGGAGGCAGCGCGCGCGACAACTCCGCTTCGTGCCGGTTCGTCACCAAGGTGTTCGTGCGGTACAGCTCCCGCACGTCCTCCTCCGTCAGCGACAATGACGCGCCGAGCATCACGGGGCCTGGCAACCAGTCGTGCGCTTCCATCTCTTCCGAGACGAGGCGTGCCGCCTGGGAAGGAGGCCACGCATCCCCCCCGACCACGACATCCCGATACTCATCGGTCAGTGCCTCGCGCAGCTCTTCCCGCGCACACTGGAGATGCGCGAGGAGCTGCCTCCTGTGCCTGGCGAACTGTACGGCCTCCGCGCCGAGTTTCGCGCCGTCGCTCGACGACAGCCGCTCCGCGATGGAGAAGATCGCGCCTTCAAGCTGCTTCCGGCTGTCGAGGTCGTTCTCCAGGACGCTGACGCAGAGGGGTTGAAGCTCGGGAACCACCTGGTTGCGAAGGACCTTCAGCGCCTTGGTGGTGTGGCTGGTGACCAGGACGCTCTTTCCCTGGGCCAGCAGATGACCGACGAGATTGGCGATGGTGTGTGTCTTGCCTGTACCCGGAGGGCCCTGAACCAGCACACAGCCGTGCTGCTCCAACCGCATCGCAATCTCTTCCTGCTCGGGGTTCGCGAGCTTGCTCAGCAACACGTCCACGGGCTCCCGGGCTGACTCGGACCGCGAGGCATCCGCCGCCGCCGGCCGCGACGAGTCTTCCATTCCCACGATGCGCATGAGCGCGACGGGAAGCTCCTCGTGGTCCTCCATCTTCTCCAGAATGCCTTCGAGGGCGCGGGCAAACCCCAGGCTCCGGTTGCGCAGAAGGAGGACAGGATCACGCCCTATCTGAGGGGGCTCCGCGTTGGGGCGAGGAGGGCCGTGCTCGACGAACTCACCCTGCGCCGAGAGATGGACCAGCAGTCTCCTCAGGAAGCCGGAGGTGTCCGCGCCTCCGAGCGGCGAATACCCTCCCTGGGCCAGCTCCTCTCGACAGCGAGCCAGGACCCTTCCATCCAAATCCTCCAGCCCGCTGAAGAGCTCCGAATAGAGGTCGACCGGACGCCCGCTGTCTCCCACCGTGAACTCTGGGATGGATGAATTGAATCGGAGCTGGACCCGCTGGAGAAGAATGGGATGGAACATGCCTCCATCCTCCTGACGCCAGCTCAGGATGCCTTCGCCGAGCACCAACTCCAGCTTCTCTCCTTCTCGCTCGAGTCGTCCATGGAGCGCGTAGAGCTGCTCGAAGACGCGCATGGCCGCCTGCGCCGCCCTCTCCCCCTTCGCCCATTCCTCGCGCAGCGGTTTCCAGGACGCGAAGATGCGGCCTCGCTCCGGGTCTTCGTCGAATGACACGCTCCTGGAGTTCCCTGTCGCGTCAGACTCGCTGCGCGAAAGATAGACCTCGGCGGCTTTGGTCGGGTCCGCCCACCCGACGTGAAGCCAGCTCGCCAGCTCCAGGGGTGGCACTGGCGGCGGCGTGAAGACGGGACGACGGACACGAAGGATGGGGTCTCCGTCAGAGACCTCCGTCCCTTCGCCGCCCTCCTGTCCCGTCCCGACCTGGCGCACGAGCTGGATGGATGAATGCACCGGGAGAGACTGGAGACGGAGACTCCACGGTTGCGCACTCACCTGACGCGGCGCTGGATTCCTGTGCTGGTTCAGCGCTTGAAGATACCGAAAGACATGAGCCGCACGGTCGTGCACGACGCGAAGGGAATCAGGAGCTGGCATGAGAGCTCACTCGACGATGTCGTTTCCGACTCGTGGTTGGCGACTGGGACCGAGTTCGCATTCTGTCTCTATCGCGACAGGGCTGACAACTCCTGGCCCGCCAACATTCAAAGCCGCCCTGGGCCCCCTCTGACAATCGGTCCGCGGATGGAGATGAAATTCCGACCTCTCAATCATTGCAGAGATTCAAGAGGAGAGCGCCCGCTGCCATGCGGAGAGATGAGTTGGGTTGGAATCTACCTCCCCGGGGGTATTGACGACCTCGGAAAAACCAGAATGCCATTCATTGTCATGCGCGGCCCGGCGGTGAGCCCCCGTGACTCCGTGATGAAGGCTCCCCGGGACCTCCCGGCCGAGGCCGAGAGGTCCCCTGGGATGCTCCGCGATGTCAGCTCAGCAGGTCTTCTTGATGAGTGCCTGACAATGCTTGATGGCCTGGGCAACCGTGCAGCCCGTGGCCGTGCAGTGCGGCCGGCCCGTTTGCGGGTGCCTGCAGTAGTTGAGCACCACCCAACAGGCGAGACTGTCCTCGTCCACGCTCACGTTGGCGGCTTCGACCTCCGGAGCCTCCTCGCCCGGCTCGGCCGACCGCTGCTCGATGACGAGCTCGCGGCCATCCTCGGTGGCCATCACCTGACCGGTCTCCGGCGGGAGCGCCTCCTCGGTGCCACAGCCGACGAGCGACATCGTTGCCAGGAACACTCCCAGGATCAGCTTCTTCATGGCCATGCCTTTCTTTGAATGTGAGGACGCCCGCGAGCGTCACGGGAGGCTCGATTCGCATCCCGCCTTGCTGGATTAAACAGCAACTCAATCAAACACAAACACACGCGACAGGATGCCGGCATTCAACATCCAAGCTGTCCGGTGGGTGCACCCGGCCGTCTCGCGGTGGAAGTGGTGGGTGGAAAGGGGCACGGCCCGCACCGGAAGCGCCGATGCGGGCCGACGGGCGATGGGAGACTCAGCCCTTCTGGGAGTTCGCGGGGGCGGAGGAGATGTCAGTCTCCTCGCCCTCGCCTCCCGCGGCGCCGTCCGCTCCGTAGGAGAGGACGACGGGCCTGCCTCCCTCGTTGAGGTAGACATAGTCGTGGCCCCACGGGTCCTTGGGGAGCTGCTCCAGCGCCCGGCTCTCCACCAGCGCGCCGAGGCCCGCTTGCGTGTCTGGGAAGTTGCCTGTCTTCGTGTAGTGGAGCTTGAGCGCGGTTTCGATGGCCTTGATGTCCAGCGAGGCCTTGTCCCTTCTTGCCTCCTTCAGTGAGTCCAGGACCGACACTCCGACGGCCGTCGCGATGAGGCCGAGGATGGTGATGACCACCATGATTTCAATGAGCGTCATTCCGCGCTTGCGACGGCGATGCTGCTTGGACTTGTTCGGGTTCATGACTTTTCTTCACCTCATGTGACGTTCTGGCAGGCCCCTGCCCCGCCTCGCGTGTCGCCGTGTCCCTCAGAGCCCTGGCTTCGCGCATGGCGCTGCCCATCCGGGCCCTCCGCCGACGACCGGCGACGGGCCCAGGGGGACTCAATTGCAGGCCACGTGCCGCCACGAAGTGCCTCAAAGCCTTGCTAGGATGCCGGCGACACCAAGGGGGTCTTCGTGCGCTTGAAAAGTCTTGGGGTGGCTGTCGTACTGGCAGGGGCAGGCCTGGCGAGCGCGGAGCCCCGGCCCGCCCAGCTCATCATCTGGGGAGGCGGCAAGAACATGGCCGAGGCCGAAGCGGCCCTGGCTCGGTGGCGGGAGCGCGCGAAGGCGAACGAATGGGATGGGCTGCTGAAGGTGGCCGAGGGCTACCCACGCATCGTCCCGAGCGACAGCGTGCCGGGCCTCAAGCCGGGCTTCGTGGTGGTGCTCGGAGCCTGCGAGCCCTCCGCGGCGCCGAAGGTGCTGGAGACCATCAAGGCCTTCGAGGCCGAGGCATACGCGCACAACGTGACGTGGGCGCAGCCGCTGGCCTGCCCCCAGCTCGGCCCCACGTGGCGAGTCCTCCAGTCGAAGTCGTGGAAGAAGAAGGAGGGCACCCTGACGGCCGTGGTGCTGGAGCGGCTCGAAAAGGAGGACCTCCCTGACTCCTCCTTCGAACAGAGCGTACGCGTGACGCTGAGAGCACCGGATGGGCGCCATCTGGGCTCGGACGAGCGCAGCGGACACCCCACCGGGGCTGTCTACACGGGCGAGACAGGGTTCCGCGCCTCCCTGGACGCAGCGGGGCCAACCGTCACCTACCTCATCTACGAATCCGGCTGCGGGACCCAACCGGACATCATCGAGAGCCGGGTGAACTACCGCGTCGAGAACGAAAAACTGGTCCCTGAGGTGTCCAGAAAGTTCATCCAGGACAGGTCCTCCCACTGCGACGAGTGAAGCTCGGCGAGGGGCCCTCCCGAACACCAGGCGTTCAGGCTCGTTTCACGCGCCGCCCGGGTTCCGCTTGCATCCAGATGTTATGTAGTCCAAAGACTGAAGGATGGCATGGGATCCTCGAGTGTTGAACCCCGACCCTGGTGGTCGGGACCCCGGTGACGTCCTGCGTGAGCTGCGCGGGAGGCTGAATCGTGGCCTCGGTCGCAGGCTCCTCCTGGGCGGCCTGGGGCTCCTCGGAGTGGTGGGTTTGTTCACCAGCTACGCGCAGGTGGAGCCCGACGAGGTCGGCGTCATCCTCCGGCTCGGTCGCTTCGTGGGCACGGTGGAGCCGGGCCCCCATTTCCGGCTGCCGTTCTGGGTGGACCGCATCGTCAAGGTGCCCGTGCAGCGCCAGCTCAAGGCGGAGTTCGGCTTCCGCACCGAGTCGGTCAGCACGCGCAACACGTCCTACTCCGCGAGCACCTCCGACCTGAAGCGCGAGTCGCTGATGCTCACCGGTGACCTCAACGTCGCCGTCGTCGAGTGGATCGTCCAGTACAAGATCAAGGACCCGTACAAGTACCTCTTCAAGGTGAAGAACGTGGAGGGGATGCTCCGCGACATCTCCGAGGCGTCGATGCGCGCCGTGGTCGGCGACCACTCCGTCAACGAGGTCCTCACCACGGGCCGTCAGACGGTGGCCACCCAGTCCAAGCTGCTGCTCCAGGACCTGGCGGACCGCTACGAGACGGGCGTGGACATCCAGCAGGTCGTCCTCCAGGACGTGAACCCGCCCGACCCCGTCAAGCCGTCCTTCAACGAGGTCAACCAGGCCATCCAGGAGAAGGAGCGCGCCATCAACGAGGCCTACGCCGAGCGCAACCGCGCCATCCCCCGCGCCAAGGGCGAGGCCGAGGAGGCCCTGCGCTCCGCGGAGGGCTACGCGATTGAACGCATCAACCGCGCCAGGGGCGAGGCCGAGCGCTTCACCCGCGTCTATGACGAGTACCGCAAGGCGCCGGAAGTCACGCGCCGCCGCATGTACCTGGAGACCGTCAGCCAGGTGCTCACGGGCGCCGGACAGAAAGTCGTGATGGACGAGAACCTCAAGGGCTTCACGCCCCTCCTGCGGATGGATGGGGCGGACCCCGTCTCCGCGGGAGCAGCGCAGGTGAAGGAGGCCCAGCGATGAGCCGCGTCGCACTGATTCTCCTCACGCTCGCCGTGGTCGCCATCGTGCTGGGCTTCTCCAGCACGTACACGCTGAGCGAGCACGAGCAGGCCGTCATCACCCGCTTCGGCCAACCCCGGGGCCAGTCCATCACCGAGCCCGGCCTCCACTTCAAGCAGCCCTTCGTCGACACGGTGAACCGCTTCGACAAGCGCTGGCTCGATTGGCGCGGAGACCCGAACCAGATTCCCACCAAGGACAAGAAGTACATCTGGGTGGACACCTTCGGCCGCTGGCGAATCGTGGACCCGCTGCGCTTCTTCCAGCGCCTGCGCGATGAGCGCAACGCCCAGTCCCGGTTGGATGACATCATCGACGGCGAGACGCGCAACACCATCGCCTCGTTCGCGCTGATTGAAGCGGTGCGCTCCACCAACCGGCCGTTCGAGGACGACGAGTACACGACCGAGGCCGAGCGCGGTGAGTCGCTGGAGCAGGTCTCCCAGGGCCGCGACAAGCTCACCCGGCAGATTCGCGACCGCGCGGCGGAGATCGTCAAGGAGTTCGGCGTGGAGCTGGTGGACGTGCAGATCCGCCGCATCAACTACGTCGACGAGGTCCAGGTGAAGGTCTTCGAGCGCATGATTTCCGAGCGGCGGCGCACCGCCGAGCGCTCGCGCTCCGAGGGCATGGGCCGCGCGGCCGAAGTGCGCGGACAGCGGGAGCGGGACTTGAAGGAGATCCGCTCGGAGGCCTACCGCAAGGCGCAGGAGATCACCGGCACCGCCGACGCCGAGGCGACGAAGATCTACGCCGAGGCCTTCGGGAGGGACCCGGAGTTCTACCAGTTCATGCGCACCCTGGAGGCCTACCCCCAGGTGGTGGACCGCTCCACGTCCCTCTTCCTGGGCAGCGACTCGGAGTTCTACCGGTACCTGCGCAGCAGCGCGAAGAAGTAGAGGGACGCGGCCGCGCCCCAGTTTCGATTCCCGCCGCCTCCACTGGAAATGGCTCGTAATCCTCAGGGGTTGCGGGCCTTTTTCTTTTTCACCCCACGGCCGTTGCCCCCTGTATTGCCCCACGCCAGCAACGGCGTGTCGAGGAGTTGGACCGCGTCCCGCTGGTCATTCCACTGAGGCCCGAGGCGGTGAGCGTCAAGGTAGATGTCGCGTGAGAGGGTTCAGCCGATGGGATTCATCTCCTGCGCGGCCGAGGTGCGGTGGAGATTCCTCGGGGGGAAGTTCTACGTGCTGGGCACGAGCGGCACCCTGTTGTTCCTGACAGCGGAAGGGACGTTGAGGCCGGGCGCCTTCGCCTCGATGGGGCTGGGGGTGGACAATGCGCGCCAACCGGCTCCGCAACGCGGGCGGGTTCGAGCCCTGAAAGGGAGGCTCCGAGGCATGTCGGAGTGACGTTGTAAGATTCCTCCGCGCTGTCGGTTGCCATCCGTTTGTCAGATAGGAATGACAGCATTCAACCCACTTGCCTCCCTTGGAGAGAGGCATGGGGGTGCTGAATGCGTGCTGTCCTCTGGGTGCTGTGCGCCATTCTCCTCGTGACGGGATGCGCTGGCGTTGAACCCTCGACGCGCAGGAGCACTTTCCAGCAGCGTTCCGCACTACTCGGGGAAGGGGGGCACTTCCGAGGACAGAGGAGCGATGCGTTCGATGCGCTGCTTCGTGACGCGGGGCTCGGGGACCAAGACGAGCGTCCCGTTGCAGGCAGTTCGCTCACGCCGACACACGCCGCGCGACTGCTGAAGGCGCTGACCGTCAAGGACGTGACGCTGGGGCAGTTCCCGGCACGCGTCGCGGTGGGCTTCATGCTGCGCGAGGTGCTGGACGCGAGCGAAGTGTCGCGCGCCGAGTTGGTGCGGCGGGTGGGTCGCTTCACACAACTGGCGGTCCTCCGTCCTGACGGCTGCCTCGCGTGGGTGCGCAGCGGGCAGACCCAGCAGCGCGTGGGCGCCGTGGAGTGGAAGGACGGCGCCTTTCGAGCGGGCCAGTTCGAGCTGGGCGTCTTCTACTCGGGCAAGGGCGGTGTCTTCCGGCAGTTGAACGCACGGCTGGAGGAGACCGGAGGAGGCGCCTTCGCGGACGTCCACGACGATGCCGACTACCTGAGCCGCACTCTGGACGGAGCCGAAGAGGCTTTCGTCGGGTTGGCCTTGGCGGTGGGGCAGTTCTTCTCGACATCGCCCGCTGACAACCTCGCGGCGCTCAGACAGATGCCTGCCGCCGTGGCGGCGCTTCTGGAGTCGTCCCCCGAGTATCTGGAGAGCTTCCAGTACCTGACACGCGGCGAGCAGGTGCGGGTTGTCTCCAAACTGGTGACGAACCTCATCGCCACCTGGGGCACGGTGTCATCCGCAACGCGCACGTTTCAAGGTGCGGCGCTCGCTACTGCGGAATTGCCGGTCCTGTCGCTGTCCGCCGAGGGCGCGCTTGTCATGGGACATGTCGCGGTGCCGGTGGGGCGCGCGGCGGTACTGAGCGGTGGGCCTGGGGCGGCCATCATCCTCCAGCGCGTAGGGGAGGGAGTGACGAGGTCTTCGAGACCTGTCGGCATGAAGTCCTACTCGTCGTTCAAGTCCTTCAAGCGAGCGATGGGGCCGGCAGGACCGGGGAAGGAGTGGCACCACATCGTCGAGCAGACGGACGGCAACGTGGGTCGGTTCGGGCCGAAGGCGATCCACAACACGGAGAACATCGTCGCGCTCGACAAGGAACTTCACTCCAAGGTCAGCGCGTTCTATTCCTCCAAGCGGTTCGACATCACGAGCACTACGAAGACGGTTCGAGAGTGGCTGAGCACCCAGCCCTTCGATGCGCAGAGGGACTTCGGAATGAGGGCTATCGAGAACGTGAGGAAGGGGGACTGGTGATGGACCTTGCCGAACTTGTGGAGCAGTTTGCCCAGAACATCGCTGCTCAGACCGATTGCATCCTTCGAGGAGATGCGAAGACCGGCAACAGGCATGCGGACAAGGCTCTTGCGGCCTTCTCGAAGCTGCGGAAGCACGGGGACGTAGGTCGCGATGCACTGGCCGCCCTGTTCTCGGCTCCTCGGATGGATGTCCGTGTAACTGCTGCGGCCTTCCTCCTGCGGTACAGGACGGGGGAGGCGAGAGCGGTACTTGAGGAAGCTGCCAAGGGAGAAGGCATGGCCGCCATGGGGGCTCAGCAGACCCTTAAGAACTGGGAGAACGGGGTCTGGGCTCTCGACCTGCCCGAGTAGGTGGGTACCCTCAGTGCGCCCTCTGGCGTTTCTGCCAGGTGCGGCGTGGAGCTGGCCGTTCCGGACAAACGCGGCACGTGTTCGCTAGTCAGCCCCGCGTGGCGCTGTTCCTACTGGCCAAGCTGTGGCGAGTGCGCCCGCTGAGCGTCGGAGTCAGCGAGCGCATGGTTCAGATCTTGTCGCCCGGCTCAGCGCCAGCTGACCTTGGCGGTGGACACGCTGGTGCCGGACCTCATGCCGTTGGTGACTTCAACGTGAACGTCCTTGTCGCTGGACGGACCGACCACCAGGGCGCTGGGCACCCACACGGCAGCCGCGTTGGCTCCGCCCGGCTTGTGCTGCGCGGAGACGACGATGGTCATCGGTATCGGACTGTCGTTGACGGGGCTTTCCCACTGGCGAGCGTGTTCTTGCTCGAAGTTGATGGTGTTGAAGAGGCGTTGACCACTCGTCTTCTCAATCACGATGATTTCGTTCTCGTCCTTGGAACTGGAGTCGAACGACACGTTGAGCGAGATCTTCTTGCGAGGCGGGACAATGAACTCGACGAATTGCATTGGCAGCTCCGATGCGAAATGGGTGCGGCACACCCGCAGCGGATAGTGCCGAGTTCCGCTGGCAGATTCCGTGCGACAGGGTTTTCGCGTGAGCAAGGTGTTGAAATGTCGTGGGTCGTCCGGGGCCAGAGGTCGGACACCAGACCCTGCGCGTTGTTGGGAGACATCTGAGCGAACGCTGTGCGATAGCTGCCCCCCGGTGCCATGGACAAAGAGCTTCGTGGCCAAGCAGACGCGAGTTCGACGGCCTGGGCCACGCCTTCACGCGGGAAACGACAGCGTGAAGCGTGCGCCCCCCAGCACCGAGCCCAGCGCGGAGACCCGCCCCCCGTGCACCTCCGCGATGCGGTGCACGATGGCGAGCCCCAGCCCGAAGCCGTGGCGCTCGTCGTCGAGTCGATGGAACGGCTCGAAGACGCGCTCCCGCTCCGCGAGCGGAATCCCAGGCCCGTCATCGTCGACATGAATGTGGATGGTATGCCCTTCCCGGCTCAGGCTGACCTGGACCTGGGAGTTCGCATACCGCAGGGCATTGAGAATCAGGTTCGACGTCGCGCGCTCGATGAGGCGTGCCTCGACACGAACGACGAGCGGCTCGTCTCCGGGCCCGGGTCCGGGCGCCGCCAGCACCGCCCTGTTCGGCAGTGAGGCGAGCGTCGCGCAGAGCGCGGCCAGGACGGGCCGCACGTCCGCTCGGGCCTCCTTGGGCGCGCGGTGTGCCTTGAGGCGCGCATAGGTCAGCAGCTCGTCGACGAGCTGGTCGAGCTCCGACAGGCTTCGCTCCACCCGATCAAACGCCTGCTCCCGCTCCGCGGGCTCGGACGCCTCTCTCGCGAGCGCGAGGCTGAAGTGCAGCCGCTGGCTCGGTGCCCGAAGCTCGTGGGAGGTGTTGTGGAGCAGTTCGTCTCGCAAGGTGATGGAGCGCTGAAGCTCCGCCCCCATGTGGTTCACCGCCGTGGAGAGCGCGCCGATGACGTCTCGTGAGCCGACCTCGGCCCGCGCGCCGAGCTCTCCCCTCCCGAGCGCCTCGGCCGTCCGCCGCAGGTCCAGGAGCTGACGGCGCACGGGGCGCAGGAGCATGAAGACGCCCAGCGAGAGCCCACCCACGAAGCACAGGCCGAGCGCCAGGCCCCGCGCGCCCCCCAGGGGGAAGTTGAGCGGCAACGGGCCCACCTCGAGGACGTGTCCCGTCCCCTCCAGGCGCGCATAGAGCATCGACGCGAACACGGGCCCCACCCGGACGACCTGCCCGCCCTCCAACCGCGCGGCGCTTTCAGCGTCCAGCGGCATGCGCCCCTGGGGGATGAGCGCGACGGGAACACCAAAGCGCCTGGAGGCCTGCTCGGCGGGTCCTCCGAAGTCGCCGTGCTCCCGATAGCGCGCCTCGAACAGCTCGGCCATCAACCCGACGGGCACCGCGAAGGTGGCTTCGAGGTTCCGCGCGAGCTGCGCGTTGATCACCGGAATCACGAACACCCTGGCGGCGAGGCCCGCGATCAGCACGCCCGCGAAGATGTGGAGATAGACGCGAAGGAAGAGTCGGTCCACGGGTCAGCTCACGGTGAAGAGGTAGCCGACCCCGCGGACCGTCTTGATGACGTCCGTCTCGCCGGAGGCTTCGCGCAGCTTGTGACGAAGCCGCGAGACGCGCAGATCCACGGAGCGGTCGATGTCATCCTGCTCCACGCCCCGGAGTCGCTGGTACATGAGCTGCCGGCTCACGACCTGGCCCGCGTGCGTCGTGAGCAGCAGGAGCACGTCCAGCTCGCCCGAAGTCAAATCGAGCGGCGCCCCTCGCAGACGGGCCGTCCTGCGCGCCGGGTCGACCGTGAGCTCTCCGACTCGAATGAGGGATGTCTCGACCGTCGTCGGCGCCGTGCTCGTGGTGCGGCGCAGCAAGGCGCGCAGCCGCGCCAGGAGCACGCGCGGGCGCACCGGCTTGGGCAGGTAGTCGTCGGCGCCGCTCTCCAGCCCCACGACTTCGTCCGCCTCCGCCCCTCGCCCCGTCAGCATGAGGATGGGGCCCGGATAGGCGCCGCGCAGCTCCCTGCAGACGGTGAAGCCATCCTTGCCCGGAAGCATCACATCCAGCACCACCAGGTCGGGCCGCTCGGCGAGAATCCGTGGCACCGCCCGGTCTCCACTGGCCTCACACCCCGCGCTGAAGCCATGCAATCGCAAGTAGTCGGCAATCATCGCCGTGAGTTGCGGGTCGTCATCCACGATGAAGACACGCGGCGTCGACATCTGGTTTTTCAAGTCCATTGGGCGGCACCCGTGCCAGGAACACTGCCCCTGAAGCATACCCTATCCCTGGCATCCAGGGTGCGCGCGTCGCGCCGTCTCGCTTTGTATCGCTTCGTATCCCTGGGAGGTGTCCTCCGTTTCGCATGGCATCGTTTCAGCGCACCCAACAGGAGGATGCCTTGTCATCACAATCCAATCTCGAGTCCACGCAAGTCGGTCCAGCGAAGCCTTCCCCCGCTCCGGAGCTCATCCCCACCACCGAAACACTCATCTATGGAGAGACGCTCTATCTCCAGGTGGGCGGCACGAAGCTCCTGTGGCTCACCGGGGGCCGGAGTGAAGGCAACACCCAGGTCAACACCCTCGATGGCGAGGGAGGCGCCATGGAACCCAGCTACCGCTGGACGCTGATGAAGGCCCGCGACAGCGTGGGCAGCGGGCCCGTGCGCTACGGCGACAAGGTCTATCTCAAGGTGGGTGGCGAGAAGCTCCGGTGGCTGAAGGGGGGATTCGGAGAGGGCCAGCAAGGCGTCTCCTCGCTCGACGGTGAGGGCGGCAAGTACGAGGAGAACTACCAGTGGACGGTGATGGAGAGCCGTTCAACCGTGGGCAGCGGCGAAGTCAAACGGGGCCGGGCCCTCTACTTGAAGGTGGGCGGCGCGAAGGACCGGTGGCTCACCGGCGGACGAAGCGACGGCAACAAGCAGGTGCGCACCCTGGACGGCGAGGGAGGCAAGAACGAGGCGAGCTACCAGTGGACCTCGTCCCCGGTGAGCTACTCCCGCGTGTTCGCCGTCTTCGCCGAGGACTCGCCCGAGACGAAGAAGCTGAAGAAGGGAATGAACACGCGCGTGTTCACCCGCGTGGAGGCGTGTTCGCCCGAGCGCTCCATCCGGTTGGACCTGGGGACGGGCGTCATCACCGTTCCCCCCGGCACGTATGACATCTCCGGCTTCTCCAGCACCGTCTACCTCACCGGCCAGGAGGAGGAGGGCATGGTGACGAACAAGTCACCCACCGCGAACGGAGGCTACTGCCGGCTGCGGCACGCGGGAGGCGACTCGGAGACCATCAAGAACGACGACCCCCGCGTCCTGGTGGTGGGGAGCATCAGCACCTCCAACGCCCTGCCCAGCGTGTTCCAGACCTGGCTCACCACCCCCGTGGAGGCCCGGCTCATCCTGGAGCACCAGAGCGGCGACCCGAAGGAGGAGACCATTGTCCTGCGACACAAGACGACACCGCCGCTGGGCGAGAGCTCCACCTGGCATCTCTTCGCGCGCCTCGCCATCACCCGGACGTAGGCGGCGATTGACGGGCGCGGGGCCAAAGTACGAGGCTCCGCGCCCATATGAGCCAGAACCTCTACGACATCCCCCTGAAGTCCATCGACGGCGCGGCACTGACGCTGGGGCAGTTCAAGGGCAAGGTGCTGCTGGTGGTGAACGTCGCCTCCAAGTGCGGCCTCACCCCGCAGTACGAGGGCCTGGAGAAGCTCTACGAGAGCAAGAACGCCCAGGGGCTGGAGGTGCTCGGCTTTCCCGCGAACAACTTCATGGGCCAGGAGCCGGGCACCGAGGCGGAGATCAAGGACTTCTGCGACCTGACGTACGCGGTGAAGTTCCCGCTGTTCTCGAAGATCTCCGTCGTGGGCGAGAACAAGCACCCGCTCTACAGCGAGCTGACGAGCGCCTTCCCCGACGCCACCGGCGAAGGGCCGATGCGCCAGAAGCTCAAGGGCTACGGCATCGAGGCGAATCCGATTCCTGAAGTGCAGTGGAACTTCGAGAAGTTCCTCATCGGCCGCGATGGCCGCGTCGCCGCCCGCTTCGCCCCGGACGTGACGGCGGAGGACCCGCGTCTGGTCCAGGCCATTGACGCCGCGCTGGCCAAGTCCGCCTGAGTGTCGTGAGCCGCTCCGGGCTTCCCGTGAATGGAAGCCCGGTGTCGGCACACCGCCTTCGCTACACCGGCCGGCGGAAGCTGTCCGCGAGGTCCGGCGGGAGCTGAGAGGCCACCGCGGACACCTCGTCCTCGGGGATGCGGTCCCTCACCGCGGTGAACACCACCTTCATCACCCGGTCCGCCTGGTCCACCGGAATCTTCAGGTGGTCCGCGATGTCGGAGATGAACTCCTCGCGGTGCATGCGCCGGGCATGGGACGGGCCTCGGAGGATGGTGCACTCTCCGACGATATCGCCGATGTCGCTGCCCAGGGCGTTCATCAGCTTCACGTCCTCACCATCGGACAGCCGCCGCGCCAGCGTGCACAACACCGCGTGCGCCGCGTCCCGCGCCTCCACCTTGTTGACGCTGACCTCGCGGCTGTTGCCGATTTCGTCGAGGAACGCCTGGAGGTCCAGCGACTCGTCGCGCTCCTTCACCGGGGTGATGGAGGGAGGAAGCTCGGTCTCTTGCGCCATGGGGTCATCTCCTTGCTCGCCGTGGACTCACCTGCCCGACCACGGACGTGCCTGTGACAGTGACCACGACGCGCACCCGCTTCAGCGGGAAGCCGCGCGGAGGGAAGGTCGCCAGCCCCCGCGCTTTCCCGGAAACGAACCTCCCCGAGCCCGACAAGGCCCACGGCGGGCATGCATCCCGCCGGGGCCCTCTCCTGCTCAGCCGTGCGCCGCCGGGCGAGGCTCCTCGCCACCGGGGTGCCCATGCGCCGCGGGGCCACCGGCTTCGTCATCCGGGCGCTTGCCCCTCCAGTTGGCCAGCCTCGTCTTCATGCGGTCGGCGACCACGTAGAAGGCCGGCACCACGAGGAGGCTGAGCACCGTGGAGACGGACAGGCCGCCCAGCACGGCGATGGACATGGGCGCGCGCGTCTCGCTGCCCGCGCCCAACGCCAGGGCCGCCGGCACCGCCGCCATCATCGTCGCCGTGGACGTCATCAGAATCGGCCGCAGGCGCACCGGGCCGGCGCGCTGCATCGACTCCACCGCGTCCAACCCGAGCTCCCGCTGCTGGAGCGCGTAGTCCACCAGGATGATGGAGTTCTTCTTCACGATGCCCATCAGCAGCAGCAGGCCAATCATGCTGAAGATGTTCAGCGTGCTGCCCGTGCCCAGGAGCGCGAAGGACGCGCCCGCCACCGACAGCGGCAGAATCGTGAGCACCGTGACGGGGTGCAGGAACGAGTTGAACTGCGCCCCCAGCACCATGTACGCGACGCCAATCCCCAGGAAGAGCGCGAAGAACAGGCTGCTCATCGAGTCGCGGAACGCCACGCTCGCGCCACCCGGCACCACGCGCACGCCACCGGGCAGGTCCTTCGCCAGTTGCTCCACCGTGGCCAGCGCCTCTTCCTGATTCGAGCCCGGCGCCACGTTGGCGAAGATGCTGATGGCGCGCTCGCGGTCCCTGCGAGTAATCGCCTGGAGCGCCGGCCGCTCTTCCTGCGTCACCAGCGACGACAGGGGCACCAGCGCGCCGCTCGCCGTGCGGACCTTGAGCATCGCCAGGTCCTCCGGGCGCGAGCGCTGGCCCGCGAGCAGGCGCATGCGCACGTCGATGCGCCGGCCTCCGGTGCTGTACTTGCCCACGCGCACGCCACCGACGAGCGCGTTGATGGTCGTCGCCACCGCCTGGATGGGCACCCCCAGGTCCGCCGCGCGCGCCCGGTCCGGGGTGATGCGCAGCTCCGGCATGCCGAGCTGGTAGTCGGTGTCCACGTCCACCACCTTGCCGCTCGCCTGGACCTTGTCGCGCATCTCCTGGCTCGCTTTCACGAGCTGGTCCCAGTCCGAGCCGCGCACGCTGAACTCCACCGGGAACCCGCGCTGCGCCGTGAAGCCCGCCTGCGACAGGTCCTGCACCACCGCGCGCAGGCCCGGGTAGCTGTTGAGCTCCTTGCGGAGGATCTGCTGGAACTCCGCCTGGGGCATGCGCTCGTCGGGTGGCTTCAGCGTGAGCATCAACATGCCCGCATTCACGCTGGAGTTGCCGCCGCCTCCGCCCACCACCGCGAAGACACCCAACACCTCCGGCCGGGACGCCGCGAATGCCTCCGCCCGCTGGAAGATCTTGTTCGTCTCCTCCAGGCTGCTGCCCACCGCCGTCTGGAGGCGGACCATCAACCGGCTCTGGTCCTGCGAGGGCACGAACTCGCCCGGCAGCGCGCGGAACGCGAACACGCTGGCGGCGAGAATCAACACCGCCACGCCCAGCACTCGCCAGGGCCGCTTCAGCCCCCAGCCCAGCACCCTGCCGTACGCGTGCTCCAGCTTGGAGAAGCCCTTGTCCACCCACACGCCCATCTTGCTGCGGCCCTCGCGGGACGTCTTCAAGAGCTGCGCGCACCGCGCCGGCGCCAGGGTGATGGCCTCCACGTACGACAGCAGCACCGCCACGCAGAGCGTGACGCCGAACTGGAGGAAGAACTTGCCGATGATGCCCTTCATGAACACGACGGGCAGGAAGATGGCGATGACCGCCATCGTCGCCGCCAGCGCGGCGAAGGTGATTTCCGCGGTGCCCTCGCGCGCGGCGCGCACCCGGTCCTTCCCCTCCTCCGCGTGCCGGAAGATGTTCTCCAGCACCATGATGGCGTCGTCCACCACGATGCCCACCGCCAGTGCCAGGCCCAGCAGCGTGAAGGTGTTGAGCGTGAAGCCCAGGAAGTAGATGACGGCCACCGTCCCCAACAGCGACATGGGGATGGCCAGCACCACGTTCATCGTGCTCGACAGCGAGCCCAGGAACACCCAGCACACGAACGCGGTGAGGATGCAGGCCAGGAGCAGCTCGAACTCGATTTCATGGACGCTCTCCTCGATGAACTGCGTCGAGTCGAAGCGCACCGCCACGTCCATGCCCTCCGGAGCCTCCTTCTGGATGCGCACCAGCGCCGCGCGCACGCCCTGCGCCACGGACACCGCGTTGGCGCCGCGCTGCTTCTTGATGCCCAGGCCCTGTGCGGGCGTGCCGTTCACCCGCGCCATGCGGCGGATGTCCTCGAAGCCGTCCTCCACCAGCGCCACATCGTGCAGGTACACCGGCTGGCCGCCCTGCTCCCGGATGATGATGTTGCGCAGCGTCTCCAAATCCAACGCCTCGCCCAGCACGCGCACGTTGACTTCCCGGCCCGCTGTCTCGATGCGCCCCGCTGGCAGCTCCACGTGCTCGCGCTGGAGCGCGGCGGAGATGTCCATCACGGTGAGGCCCAGCGAGTCCAGCTTGCTGGAGTCCACCCAGATGCGGACGTTGCGCTCCAGCGAGCCGCCAATCTGGACCTCGCCCACGCCCGGCACCGTCTGGAGCTTCTCCTTCACGCGGTAGCGCGCGAAGTCACTCACCACCTGCTGCGAGAAGGGCCCGGACACACCCACCTGGATGATGGGCTGGTCCTCCGGGTTCGTCTTGGTGACGATGGGCGGGTCGATGTCCTCGGGGAGCTGGCGCTGCGCCTGGCTCACCTTGGTCTGCACGTCGGCGAGCGCCGTGTCGACGTTGCGCGACAGGTCCAGCTCCACCGTGATGTTGGCGCCGCCCTGCCGGGCGTTCGAGGTGATGCTGGTGACGCCTTCCACCTGCGTCACCGCCTCTTCAATCGGCTCGATGACGTCGCTTTCAACTGCTTCCGGGTTGGCGCCCTCCCACGTCACGCTGATGTTGATGGTGGGGAAGTCGACGTCCGGGAACTGGCTGATGCCAATGCGCTGCGACGCCACGATGCCGAAGACGATGGTCGCCGCCATGATCATCCAGGCGAGGACCGGCTTCTTGATGCAGGCTTCCGTCAGGCTCATCGACCCGCTCCCTCACCGCCACCGCCGTCTTCGACGCGGGGCTCGGCCGTCAGCGCGGGCTTCTTCTCCTGGGCCACGCGCACCGCAACGCCCTCGCGAAGGGCCTCGCCGCCACGCACCACCAGGATCTCCCCCGCCTTGAGTCCCTCACGGACCTCCACCCGTCCATCCGCCGTGCGCATGCCCAATTCCAGGATGCGCTCGCGCGCCTTGTCACCCTCCACCACGAACGCCATGAAGCCGCGCTCGCTGGCGCGCACCGCCGTCTGCGGCACCACCGGGCTGCCACCGCGCGTCTCCACCGGCACCGCCACGGAGGCGAACACGCCCGGCCGCAGCCGGTGCGCGTCCTCACCGGAGACCTCGGCCGTCACCGGCACCATGCGGCTGGCATCGTCGGCGGCCTCCGCCACGTGGGTGATCTTCGCCGTGTACGTGCCGCTCTCGGAGCGCACCGAGAACCGCGCGGACAGGCCCGGCTTCAGCCGCCCCACGTCCGCCTCCGGTACCGTGAAGCGCAGGAGCAGCGGGTCCTTGCGCAGGAGCGTCGCCATGACGATGCCGGGCTGCACGTACTGCCCCGTCTGCACCGTGCGCGTCTGGAGCACGCCGTCCATGGGCGCGCGCACGTACGCGTCGCGCTGGTTGAGCTGGGCCTGATCCAACGCCGCGCGCGCGGAGGCGACATCCGCCTCGGCCGTGCGCGCTCGCGCCTGGAAGGTGTCGAGCTGCTCGGCGGGCAACAGGCCGGGGCTCGCCTGGTTGACGGCGGTGCGACGGTCGGCGCCGGACTGGGCCTCCGTCAGCGACGCCTTCGCCTTGGCGAACGAGGCCTCGGCCGCGCGCACGGCGATGGCGTAGCGCGCGGGCTCGATCTCCGCGAGCACGTCGCCCTTCTTCACCGTCTGCCCCTCCATGAAGAGCACGCGCTCCACGGCGCCCGGCACCCGGGCGGTGATCTGCACCCGCTCGAAGGCCTCCACGGAGCCCACCGCGTTCACGACGTACTCGACGTCGCGTGCCTCGACGGGAGCGACCTCGACGGGGAACTGGATGGGGCCTCGGCCCCCCGCGCCACCGCCGCCGCCGGGACGACCGCCCGCCTTGCCGGTCGCCGGAGCGTCCCCGCCCTTCGCCGCCTCCCCGTCCTTCTTGCATGCCCCCATGGCCAGCATGGCCACGGCCAGCGTCAGCGTTCCTGCGCGTCGCATCGCCTTCACGGTTCCTTCCCCAGGGGATCGAGTCCGACTGCCGCCCTCAGGCCCAGAAGGGCCACGCCCAGCGCATACCGGCTGCGCGCCAGGGCCACCTCCGCCTCGAACAACCGGAGGGAGGCATCCGCCAATGTCAGCGCCGTGGACAATCCCTGGCGGTAGAGAATGCCCTGCTCCTCCGCGTTCTGCCTTGCCGCGCGGGTCGCCAGCTCGCTCTGGGTGAGCGCCGCCTGCGCGTTCTCCAGGGCCACCCGGGCCCGCTGGATGTCCACGTCCACGCGCCGCGTGCCCGCCTCCTGCTCCAGTTGCGCCGCGCGCGCCAGGGCGACGCGCTCGTGGCGCTCCGCATAGCGCTCGCCGCCATCGAACAGGTTCCAGGTGAGGTCGGCGGACAGGAAGCCATCTCCCGTGCGGCCCGCAAGGCCCGCCTCGTTCGTGAGCCGGTACGTCGCGCCCACATTGAGCGCGGGCAACGTGCGCGCCAGGGGCTCCAGCGCGCTGGCCTCCAGCGACTCCACCCGCAGCCGCGACGCGAGGATGTCCGGGCGTCGCTCCACCGCGCCGGGGATGATGCCGTCGTGCGTTTGCAGCGGCCGGGCCGCGTCGTCGAGCAGCGTCCGCGGCATGACGAGCGCCCCGTCCACCGGCTCCACCAGCAGATAGCCGAGCTCCAGGCGGCTCGTCTGGGCGGCGTTGCGAGCGCTGATCAGATCCACCTCAGCGGTGGCCACCTCCACCTCCGCGCGCGTCACGTCGTTGGTGCTCGCGAGGCCCGCCTTGGCCCGCGCTGAAGCATCCGCGTGCGACTGCTTCGCGAAGGCGATGCGCTGCTCGGCGGCCTGGAAGACCTGCTGCTCCTGGAGCGTGATGAGGAAGGCGTTGGCGGCCTCGAAAGAAATCTGCCGCCGGGCCTCCACGGCCTCCAGGCCCGCAGCCTCGCCATCCAGGCGCGCCGCGCGGTAGAGGGGGAAGCCGCGCGCGTCGAAGAGCGTGACGCGAGCGACGATGTTGGCGCCGAAGGCGTTGTAGCGCTGGAGCACCACCTGCTGTCCGCCCACCTCGCGCGTCGACTGGTTGGAGCGGCGCGTATACGTGCCCGTCGCCGTCAGCTCCGGGAAGAAGAACGCGCGGGCGCGAGACACCCGAGCGTCAGCGGCCTTGGCGCGCTGCTGGGCCGCGAGCGCGGACTCGTTGCGCTCGGCCGCCATGGACACGGCGCGCTCCAACGTCAGCGGCGCGGTGTCACCGGGTGGACTCGATGCGGTGGCCTCGGTCGGCGGAGGGGGTGCGGAATCCGCAGCGGGCCGTGCGGAATCAGCAGCCCCGGGTGCGGAATCCGCAGCGCTGCGCGAGGGGGTGGGAGCCACGGGTGCGTCGCTCTGGGCCGCCCGGGACTCGGACGGGGACAAGACCATCCAGGCACACAGGGGCGCGACGAGGGCGGTTCGAACAAGGGACATGAGCGAGGAGGCGGGACTCGGGCCAGGGGAGACGAGGTGGTGCGCGCGCTGGGGCCCGACGAGCGAAAGGATGCACCCGGTGACGGGGGCTTCTGGACGATGGCCAGCGCGGCGGTCTATGGGGGAGTTCCAGAGGTCCTTGAGTTTTAAGGCGTTACGTCACGACAGCGCGCGCCTCGGCGCGCCGAGGAATGCACGGGCGATGCGTTTATTCCAGGTGGGTGTGCTGCTGCTGACACTTCCGCTCTTCGGTTGCAAGACGGAGACCCCCGTCACCGAAGGCGCGCTCCGGGTCTTCATCACGTATGCGACCTTCCGGCCAAAGTGCCTGACGCTCACGGTGGTCGACGTGCACGACGCGTCGCACACCGTGTCGGGCGAGGTGAAGGTGGAGGCGGGGCGCCTGAGCGACACGCGCACCGGCGTCATCCTGGAGCAGGCGGGTTGGAGCCGGGACTTGCGGGTGACCGCCGAGGCGCACGAGGGCTCGTGTGCCGGTCCCATCATCGCGCGCCAGTCCGCGGAGGCCCGGTTCCCCACGGAGAACGTCACCGACCTCGGGTTGGATCTGCGCGCCGAGGACCTGGATGACGACGGCTACTTCGCCGCGAAGCAGCCCTACCCCGGCACGGACTGCGACGACGACAACGCGGCCATCCACCCCGGCGCCACGGAGCTGTGCGATGGCATCGACAACAACTGCGCCGCGGGCGAGACCGATGCCCCGGGCGAGACACCGTTCTGGGTGGATGCGGACGGAGACGGCCACGGCGCCGTGGGCGGACTCCAGGCCTTCGGCTGTGTCGCTCCCGCGGGCTATGCGCCGAGCGATGACGACTGCGACGATACGGACAACGACGTGCATCCCGGTCAGGCGGAGTTCCGCTGCGACGGACGGGACGACAATTGCGACGGCGTGACGGACAACGACCCGTTCCTCGTGGGCACGGCGTGCACGGCGCCGCTGGGTTGCGCGGGAGTGCTCACGTGTCAGAGCGCGTCCGCCTCCACCTGCATCAGCAGTGAGCAGCCCGTGGAGCACTTCGTCGACGACGACGGAGATGGCCAGGCCGGGTACTCCGTGGGGCTCGGCTGTACGCCGCCCGAGGCGGGCGCGACACGGATGAACACCGACTGTGACGAGGGCTCGCTGGTTGTGCGCCAGGGGCGCACCGAGGCATGTGACCGTCTGGACAACGACTGCAACGGCCAGACGGACGACGGGGTGGCGGGCTGTGCCGCGACGTCGTGGAACGAGCAGACGGAACTGGGGGATGTGGATGCGCGGTTCGACGCGGTGGCGGTGTACTCGCGGGGCCATGGATGGCTCGCTGGCGCGGCCAGTCAGGTGCTCCACGTGGTGGATGGCAACGTCACCTCCGTGACGGGCTGCCCGGGCGAATGGAAGTCGGCCTGGGCCGCGAACAACGGCCGCGTGTTCCTGGGCTCCGGCGCGGGGCGGTTCGGGACGGTGAGGCCCGATGAGCTGCCCGCCCCCTGCGAGGATTTCGGCAGTGGCCATGCCGGAGCCATCAACGGCATGGTCGGCTTCGAGAACGAGGAGGACAACGTCGTCACCCTGTACGCCGTCACCAGCCAGGGCCGCATCCTGCGCTGGAGCTATGACGACGGCGGCTCGACGCAGCAGCAGCCCACGGTCCTCGCCCAGGTGCCCGCCAACCTGAGGGCCATCCATGGCCTGGACGTGACGACACTGCTCGCGGTGGGCTCGGAGACGGTGAGCGGAGTGCCGCGCCCCGTGGTGTATCGCGCGTCGGCGAATGGGACGACGTGGACAAAGGAGGACCTGGGGGTCTCGAACGCCTCGGGCTTCCTCAACGGCGTCCAGGTCCTCACGCCTCGGCTGGCCTATGTGGCGGGTGACGGCGCGCTGTTGTTGGAGCACTCGCGGGACGCATGGACTCGCCTGCCGGCGCCGACGGTGGCGGGCGGGGCCACTCCCAACCTCCGAGCGCTCCGGGCCTTTGGTCGCACCGCGCTCTACGCGGTGTCGTCCGAGGTGAACGACGTGCACTTCTTCAACGGGACGACGTGGAGCACCGTCACGCCGTCTCCGGCGACGCTGAATGCGCTGGGAGGCTCGGGGCCCGGAGATGTCTGGGCCACGGGGCACCACGGCACCCTGCTTCGCTGGACGCCGTGAGACAGAGGACCCACGGCCCATGGACCTGCGCGCGGAAGCCCTGACGGTGAAGCACGGCGCGCGCACGGTCCTCGCGGACGTGCGCTGTGCGCTGCCACCGGGGACCCAGGCGCTGCTGCTGGGGCGCTCGGGCTCGGGGAAGACGACGCTGCTGAAATCCCTGGCGGGCCTCGTCGCTCCGTTTGGCGGACAGGTGCTGTGGGATGGCCAGGACGTGGCGCGCCTGTCTCCCTCGGCGCGACGTGAGCGGCAGTCCTCGTTCGGAATGGTGTTCCAGACGGATGCGCTGTTCGACTCGATGACGGTGCGGCAGAACGTGCTCCTGCCGCTCGTCCGACGACGGGTGCCACAGGCGGAGGCCGAGGCGCGCGCGGACGAGGTGCTGCTCGCGGTGGGCCTGCGCGACGCCGCGGACACGATGCCGGAGCGACTGTCCGGGGGCATGAAGAAGCGTGCGGGCCTCGCGAGGGCGCTGGCGGCGCGGCCTTCGGTGCTGCTGGCGGATGACCCCTGCGCGGGGTTGGACCCGGGCACGGCCCGGCAGGTGGCTCGTGTGCTTCTGGAGGTCTCCCGGGGCAGTACGTTGATTGTCGCCGCGCCCGAGGCCCCGCTGGACGTTCCCCTGCCCCGCTGGCTCTATCTGCGCGGTGGGCGCTTGGTGTACGACGGGCCTCCCGCGCCGGAGTTGGAGCGCGAACAGGACGAGGTGCTCCCGTGAGCCCACCGCCGCGCGTCGCGAGCCTCGGGCTGAAGACGGTGCGCGGCGCGGGCAGCCTCGGACTGGAGGCGGTGCGAGGCACCGGGGCGCTCGCGCTGGTGGCGGCGCGCACGGTGCTCGGCCTCCCCCGACTGGAGCGGCGCGAGCTGGTGCGGGCGCTGGTGCAGTTCGGCTACGACTCGCTGCCCCTGGCCCTGGCCACGGCGGCGCTCGCGGGGGTCATCGTCGTGTTGCAGTCGGGGCTCTACATCCAGCGCTTCGGCGCGCGGGCGTTCCTCGGCTGGGCCGCGGGCTACGGGGTGCTGTGGGAGTTCGGGCCGCTGCTGCTGGGCCTCATCATGTCCGCGCGGATTGGAGCGAGGAACGCGGCGGAGCTGGCCACCATGCAGGTGGGTGGACAGATAGAGGGCCTGCGGGGCATCGGCTTGGACCCGTTCGCCATCCTCGTGGCTCCGCGCGTGGTGGCGATGGAGCTGAGCATGCTCGCGATGAGCACCTTCACGTTCCTGGTCGCCATCCTCTTCGAGTCCGTGGCGGCCCTCTTCACGCTCGGCCTGCCGCTGCGAATCTTCTTCGGCACGTTCGCGCAGATGTTGAGCCCGCTCGACATCCTCGGAGGCGTGGTGAAGACGGGGGCCTTCGGCCTGGCCATCTCCCTGGTGTCCACGTCGGTGGGGCTGTCCGCGCGAGGTGGCGCCCAGGCGGTGGGGCGCGCCGCGGCGAGCGCGGTGGTGCAAGGGTGCGCCGCCATCTTCGTCATCGACTTCCTGCTCACGCTCGCGCTGGCGGGGTGGATGGCATGAACCGGGTGCTGTCGTTCTTCGGAGCCCCGGTGGTGCTCTTCGCGCGCACGGTGCGCGCCGGGGCTCGCGAGGGCGTGTCCTGGCGCGAGTGCGCGGTGCAGCTCCACGAGCTGGGTGGGCGCAGCGTGTGGCTGGTGGTGTCGGGCATGGCCTTCTTCGGCGCGGTGCTGGTCACCATCGCCAACAGTCAGGCGCGGCGATTCGTCGGCAACGTGGCGGTGCTCGGGCCCGCGTACTTCGAGCTGCTGATTCGCGAGCTGGGGCCCGTGGTCTCCGCGCTGCTGACAGCCTCGCGCGCGGGAGCGGGCCACGCGGCGGAGCTGTCCACCATGAGCGTCAACGAGCAGGTGGAGGCGCTGGAGATGTCCGCTGGAGATCCATACGCGGACCTGGTGGCACCGCGCATGGTGGCGGGGCTCCTGGGCGTGCCGCTGTTGAGCACGCTGGGGACGGTGGCCGCGACGCTGTCGGCGGCGCTGGTGGCAAGCCTGGTGTTCGGCGTGGACGGCCGGGCCTTCATGGACCCCCGATATGTGGATGGCTGGGATTTGCTGGCGGCGGGGATGAAGGCGGTGGCGTGCGGGCTGTACATTCCCCTGGCGGCGGCGGTGGCGGGCCTGAGGGCGCGGGGTGGCGCGGAGGCCGTGGGCCAGGCCACCACCGAGGGCGTCGTGGCCGCGAGCCTGGGGTGTCTGTTGATTGACTTTGGCGTCTCCCTCGCATTCCAACTGCTGCGCCTGTGAGCACGACCGACTCCCCCACGAGCCCCGAGGACACGCTCCGCTTCACGGACGTGCGGGTCGCGTTCGAGGGCGGACGGAGCGTGCTGGACGGGGTGACGGCGGAGGTGTCGACTCGCGAGCTGACGTTCATCGCGGGGGCGAGCGGCTCGGGCAAGAGCGTGTTGTGCCGAATGGCGGTGGGCCTGCTGAAGCCAGACGCGGGCCGCGTGGAGTTGTGGGGCGAGCGGGTGGACACGCAGCCGGAGCGCGAGCTGGTCCGCCTGCGCCGTCGCGCGCCCTATCTGGTGCAGGGCCCTGCCCTGCTCGACTGGCGGACGCTGCGGGAGAACGTGCGACTGGCGGACCCGAAGGCGCCGGAGGACGCGGTGGACTCGGCGCTGGCGCAGGTGGGGCTGTTGGAGTGGGCGGACCGGCTGCCACCGGAGCTGGGGCCTGGGGCGAAGAAGCGGGCCGCGATTGCCCGGGCGCTGGTATTGAAGCCGCGATATCTGCTGCTGGACGAGCCGACCACGGGGTTGGACCGGCGGGCGGCGACGCAGGTGGAAGAGGTCATCGCGTCGCTACGGACGCGGGGACTGGGAGGGCTGGTGGTGACGCATGACTATCGACAGCTCAAGGGGTTGGCGGACCGGGTGTTGGTGGTGGCGCGAGGCCGGTGTGCGTACCTGGGGCCTCCGGCGGGTTTCCTGGAGTCCTCCGCGCCAGAGCTGCGGGTGTTGACGGCGCCGTTCATGGAGGGTGCGACGGATGGATGAGCGACGGCTGGAATTGAAGGTGGGCGCCCTGGTGCTGGCGGCGGTGGTGGGCGTGCTGGTGTTGCTGTGGTTGATGGGCGAGCTGTCATTGGGCTCGTCCACGGTGCTGCCGGTGGACTTCGGGCACACGGGCAACGTGGTGGAGGGCGCGCCGGTGAAGCTGGGCGGCGTCCAGGTGGGACGGGTTCAGGCGATTCGACTGCAGCCGGAGCGCAGGGATGCCCGTGGACAGCCCTTGCCCGTGCGCATGGAGCTGGCGGTGACGCCGGAGTCGCTGGCGGCGCTGCGCTCGGATGCTCGGGTGACGGTGGCCTCGGTGGGCCTGTTGGGCGAGCCCTATCTGGAATTGAATCCCGGGGTTCAGCCGGGGCCCTGGCCCGCGGGAGAGGCCTTGCGGGGAACGGATGCTCCGCGTCTGGATTTGCTGGCGGAGCACCTGTCCAAGTTCGTGGAGACGATGTCTGGGATGTTGGAGAAGGACCCGGAGGCGGTGACGGGGCTGGTGACGAATATCTCCCGGCTGTCCAGGACGCTGGATGAGCTGCTCACGGAGAACAAGGGCGACGTGAAGGTGCTCATGTCGGAGCTGGCCGCGGCGTCGAAGGACATGCGGCAGCTTGCGCAGCTCGCGAGGGAGTCACTCCAGCCGGGAGGCAAGGCGGCGCGGTTGTTGGACGACGCGGCTGCCTCGGCGGCGGTGCTGCGCAGCGAATTGCCCGGGCTGACGAAGTCGGCGGGGACGACGCTGGATGGACTCGCGGCCGTCACGGGCGAGCTGGGCCCGGAGGATGGGAAGCGCGTGAAGCTGGCCCTGGAGAGGCTCACGACCGCCGTGGGGCAACTCGACAGCATCGCGGCCCGAGCGGACCGCGTGCTGGCGAAGATTGAGGCTGGCGAGGGCACCGTGGGCGCGGTGCTCAAGGACCCGACCCTCTACAACGAGCTGCGCACCCTGGTGACGGACCTGCGCAAGCATCCGTGGAAGATGCTGTGGAAGGACTAACGTGGCGCAGGGGGAGTCGCGGGCCGGCGCACCAGCACATACGCGGCCGGGAGCCCCACCAGGACCATCAACGTGGAGAGGGACAACCCTCCCAGCACGGTGATGGCCAGCGGGCGTTGCAACTCCCCGCCCTCTCCCAGGCCTAGCGCGAGCGGACCGAGCCCCAGCAACGTCGCGAGTGTCGTCATCAGGATGGGGCGCAGGCGAACCGCGGCGGCGCGCGCGATGGCCTCGGCGGGGGCCAGCCCCTCGGCACGGCCCACTTCCGCGCGGTCCAGCAGGAGGATGCCGTTCTTCACCACGAGCCCCACCAGCAGGATGCAGCCCATCAGGGACGAGACATTGAGTGGCGTGCCGGTGAGTCGCAGGCTCGCGACCCCCGCGGCGAGGGACACGGGGACCGCTCCCAGGATGAGCAGCGGCAACACGACGCCATGAAAGTGGAAGGTCAGCACCAGGAAGACCCCCAACGTGGCCAGCACCAACACGAGCACCAGGGCCTGGAAGGACTGACGCTGGCTCTCGCGCTGTCCTCCCAACCGCACCTCCACCCCCGCGGGCGGGCTCAGCGTGGCGAGCTTTGCCTGGACATCCGCCGTCACGCTGCCCAGGTCCCTCGCCTCCAACCGTCCCGTCACCGCCACGAGCGGACGCAGGTCGTCGGACACCAGCTCCGCCGGCTGGCACTCCTGGCGCAGGCGCACCACCTGCATCAGTGGCACTACCTGCCCCGAGGCGGTCCGCAAGCGCAGGTGCTGGAGGACCTGGGAGTCCAGGCGGTCGGCATCGCGAAACCGCACGCGGACGTCCATCTGTCGCCCCGCGCGAGGAATGGCGCCGACGACCTCCCCCAGCAGGGCCGTCCGGACCTGCGTCGCCACGTCGCGTGGCGTGAAGCCCAAACGTCCCGCGCGCACCAGGTCCACGTCCAGGTGGGCTTCCGGTGTGCATCCCGCGACGCCGTCGAACAGGTCCACGAGGCCTGGGATGTCTTGAAGCCGCTCGGCCACCCGTGGCGCGAAGTCGCGCAGCACCTGGACATCCTGCCCCAGGAGTTTGACCTCGACGGGGTCCGGAGAGCCTTCGAGGTCTGAGAGCACGTCCTGGAGCAGCTCGATGAACTCCAGTCGCACGCCCGGAAGCGCGGACTCGGCCCGCACCCGCGTCTCCTCGATGATGACATCACCGTGACGCTTTCGCAGCGGCGACAGCGACACGGTGATGTCGCCGCGCGAGGACTCCGTGGCCGCCGGGGGCCCCAGCTCCGCGCCCAGACGCCGGCTGGTGCCGACCACCTCGGGGACCTCCGCGAGCAATGACTCCAGCGACCTGCCCAGGCGGTCCGCCTCGCTGACGGAGGTGCCCGTCGGCGTGAAGTAGTCCACGACGAAGGCGCCTTCATCCAACTCGGGCAGGAACCCCGTGGCGACGCCGCGCCCCAGCAGCGCCAGCACCACGGTGACCAGCGCCACGCCCGCGACGAGCACACCGGGCCTCCGATGCCACAGCGTCCACAAGCGCCGTGGAACGCGCGGCTCTGGCGCATGATGGGCACCGCGCGCGACGAGCAGCCACCCACACAAGAGGGGCGTCAACGTGACGGCCAGCAGCAGGGAGAACAACACGGCGGAGCACAGCGTGAAGGCGAGCGCGGAGAAGAACTGGCCGGACACTCCTGGCAGCAACGACAGTGGCGCGAAGACGACCACCGTGGTCAGCGTGGAGTTCGTCACGGGCCAGGCAACCTCCCCGAGGGCCTCCGCGGTCGCCTGCCACCGTTCCACTCCCGCCGCGACCCTGCGGTACACCGCCTCCACCACGACCACGGCGTCATCCACCACCAACCCGATGGCGACCGCCATCCCGCCCAGCGACATGAGGTTGAGCGTTCCCCCTGTGAGCCAGAGCGCGCCGAAGGTCATCGCCAGCGCGGCGGGGAGCACCAGGGCGGCGGCGACCATGGCCCGCCAGGAGCGCAGGAAGAGGCCCACCACCACGAGCGTGAGCAGGCCGCCCAGGACGACCTCGTCGCGCACATGCGCCACGGACCGGGCGATGAGTCCCGCCTGGTCATACGACAGCTCGACGTCGATGCCCGGCGGCGCACCGGCACGGACCTGGTCCAATGCAACTTGGATGTCCCGGGCCAGCGTGACGGCATCCGCCTGCGGTCTGCGGCCGATGTTGACGAGCACCGCGGGCCGGCCATTCGCGTACGTCAGCGACAGCCGGTCCGCATGGCCCTCCTCGATTTTCGCGACGTCGCCCAGGCGCACGGGAGCATCGGGCGTCCCGCCCACCACGAGCGCGGCCAGTTGGTCCGGGGAATCCACCGGCCCCTGCACCACCACCAGCTCCTGCTGGTAATGAATGTCCACCCTGCCCGAGGGCTCGAGCACGAGCGCGCTGCCCACCGCGGTGGCGAGCGCGGACAGGTCCAGCTTCGCCTGCTCCAGTCGCCGTGCGTCGACGGTGATGGTCAGCTCACGCACGTCCCCGCCCACCACATCCACCCGTCCCACGCCCGCCTGGCTCGCGAGCGCTGGACGAAGCGTCGACAGGGCGAAGTCGCGCAGCCGCGTTGGCTCCACCGTCCCGGTGACGGCGAGTGTCTGGATGGGAAAGGACGACGGAGTCAGCCGCTCCGCGGTGAGCACCACGTCCGGTGGCAGCGCGGCGCGCACTTCGCCGAGCCGGGAATTCACCAGCCCCAGGGCCCGCTCCATGTCCGTGCGCGAGTCGAACCAGAGCGAGATTTCGCACGCCGCGCGGATGGTGCGGGAGCGCACCTGTCGCACGCCGATGACGGTGGAGAGGCCTTCCTCCACCGGGCGCGTCACGGACAACTGCATCGTCTGCGCGCTGGCGCCATTCAGCGTCGCGGCGACGACGATGCGCGGAAACGTCACCTCCGGATAGAGCCCGCCAGGGAGCTTCGTCGCCCCGTAGACTCCCGCCAGTGACAGGGCCAACAGGAGCACCACCACTCCGGGCGCGTTGCGCCGCAGCAGTGCGAGCCACGTCACTTCAGGACCTCCACCCCGGCGTCGTCAGGCAGCGAGTAGCCACCCTCCACGACGACGGACTCCCCCACCGCGAGCGGGCCCTGGATGACCGCGCGGCCCTGGTCCTCGGACGCGACGTGGACGGGCACGGTGTGGACGCGGCCCTCCACGACCCGCGCGACGGCCACACCCCCATCTTCCAGTGGCAGGAGCGCGGAGGAAGGCACGGCCAATGCGGGGCCCAGGTCCTCCAGGACGACGTGGGCTCGCGCGGCCGCCCCCAGTCGCAGCTCTCCCTTCGGGTTGGCGAAGCGCAGGCGGACCGACACGTTTCCGTTCTGCGAGTCGACGGAGGGGGCCACCGCGACGACCTCGCCGTCACGCGTTCCCTCCAGGCCGTCGACCGTGAGGCTCGCGCGCTGGCCCGCGTGGAGCGACGCGGCTTCTTCCTGGGTGACGAACGCGCGCAGCTCCAGCGGGTCCGTCGCCGAGACCTGGACCACGCCCGGCGCGGTCCCATCCACCATCTCCCCCTGTCTCACCCACACCGTCGTCACGACGCCATCAAAGGGAGCCTGGAGCGACGTGCGCCCCACGCCACGCTGGGCCAGGTCCAGGGCACTCCTGGCCCGCGCCCGGGCCGCGCGCGCGGCTGCCTCCGCGCTGTGGTCCTGCTCCGACTCCTGGCGGGCCGCCACCCCGCGCTCGACGAGGAGGTCCGTGCGCTCCCGCTTCTCCCGCGCGGCCGCGAGCGCTGAAGTGGCCTCGCGAAGGGTGGCCTCCGCTTGTTGGAGTTCGGCGGTGGCGGGGCCCGTGTCCACCTGCGCGAGGACCTGTCCAGCACGCACCCGGTCGCCCTCCGAGACATTCAACAGCGACAGTCGACCGGGCGCCGGAGGCGCGAGCCTCACCTCTCTCCCAGGCAGAGCTGACAGCAGGCCCGTGACGCGCAGCCCGCGCACGGCCTGCCCTTGGGCCACGGGGGCCACCCGGACGCGTGGGAGTGGTGGCGCGCTGTTCTCGGGCGGCGTCCGCCAACATCCCGCGCCGATGGCCAGCAGACAGGAGAGCAGCGCGAGTCTAGGGCTCATCCAGCGGACCTCCCACGGCGAGTTCGAGGTCGGCGAAGGCGGACTGGGCGGCGAAGGTGGCCTCGATGGCCTGGGTGCGTGTATCGGCCGCCGCCTGGAGAGCGGCGGTGAGCGCGACCAGGGGACTGCGACCCGAGCGATAGGACTCCAGGGCCATGCGCTCCGTCCGCGCCACGTCGGGGAGGATCTGCTTCGAGTAGAGCGCGGCGCCCGCGAGCGCGGCGGCCAACCGGGCATGGGAGGAGACGACCTGTGTCTGTCGGGAGCGTCGGTCCTCGTTCTGGGCCGCGAGCGCGACCTCGCGCGCGGCCGAGGCACGCACCGTCTCACCGCGTCCCAGGCCTGGCAGGGACAGGTCCAGGTCGAGCGCACCGCGGAGAAACGCCGCGCGCCCACCCGGGCCATCCCCCTCCACGGAGACGCCCACCACGGGGACAGGCCAACGCTCACGCCGCGCGGCCCGCAGCGTCGCGTCGGCCGCCTCCACGTCCGCTGTGCGTGCCTGGGCGAGTGGCGAGTGCGCGCCGCGCGCCAGCACGTCGTCCAACGAGACCAGCGGAGGAGGAGGCTCGATGGCTGGCACCAGCAATGTGCCCGGCGCCCGCCCCAGCAACAAGGCGAGCGCCGCCGACTCCGTGGTCAGCTCCGCCTGGCGTGTCAGCAGTTGGACTTCCACGGTGCCGCGCGCGATGCGGGCCTGGAGGAGGTCCAGCTCTGGAGCCGCGCCGGTCTCGAAGAGCAAGGCGGCGGCCGCCTCGGATTCACGCGCGAGCAAGAGGGCCCGCTCGGAGACTTCCACGAGCTGCCGGGCTCGCATGAGGGAGAAGTAACCGCGTCGGGTATCCGCCCGAACCGTGGCCTCGCTCGCGCGCCGTTCATCCTCGGCGCTTCGTGTCGTCAGCTCGGCGGCGAGGACGCGTGCGGCGCGGGCCCCTGGAACCGGGAGTCTCTGCGTCAGTCCCACGGCCCAGCGAGGATCATTTCCGCCGCCGGCCACCGAAAAGGTCAATGGAGCGAAGGTCCGAGTGACCTCTTCTTCTCCTCGGGCCACCGCTTCCTGTGCGCGTGCCCGTGCGAGCGCCGGAGCCTGCGTCCGCGCCTCACCGAGCGCCGCGCGCAACGTGAGCGGCTCGCCCATGGGGGCGAGTCCACGAAGCACCAACAGGGTGACGACGATGGGCGACATTCTCCTCTCGTGCGCGGCAAAGGGCGGAGATTACGGCAACCGCCATCGCCCAATGCCTCTTCGCGCACGAGGCATCCAGAAGCATGCACGGCCTTGCCATGCAGTCGTGCGGGGTGTCGGCGCGCCATCACTTCCCCATGGCATTTCCGACACAAGGCGCGACTTCGCCCTGGCCCCCCCAACCACTTCAGGTCGAGAGCCAGGGCGTGGTCATCGATTGGAGCCATCAACGACTGCTCAGAGCGAGTGGCTCAACATCCATGTGTAGATGTCATGACCCGCGGAGCCGTTGTAGGTCCGGGACCAGGAGTCATGTCCCACGCCCGGGTACAGCGTGAGCTGCGCGGGCGGATTCGCCGCCGGATTGCAGACGTTGTTCAACTTGTTGACCGGCTCGATGGACCCATACTGGGACACCGTCGCATCCACCGTGCCGTGGAAGGCCCACACCGGGACGTTCCACATGTCGCAGATGGGAAGCCCGTTGCCGTTCCCCGCGATGGGAACAATGGCGGCGATCTTCTGCGGGAACGCCACGGTGTAGGACCAGATGACGATGGCTCCCGCGGAGAGCCCCGTCAGGTACACGCGGTTCGGGTCGACGCGATAGCGCGTCTTCGCGAACCCGATGATGCCGTCGATCTCGCTGTTGCCCCACCACGCATTGAAACGCTGGGGCGAGATGAGGATGAACGGGAAGTGCCGTCCGTTCCGGATGAGTCGGGGCGGCGCGGTGACCTCCATCAGCTTCTCCAGACCCGTCGCCGAAGCCGTTCCATCACCCTCCTGCCCCAGACCGCCCAGGAAGATGACCAGCGGATGGCTCGCCTGGGAATTGTCATCGTAGTCCTGCGGCAGGTACTCCCAATAGCCGTAGTTGATGCCTGGCACCGTCGTCCTGGGACGCGCGAGAATCTGCCCCTGCGCGGCCCACGCGCCCTGCGCGAAGAGCAGGACACAACCCAACAAGATGCGCTGCGATGCCGACATGGCAACTCCTCTTCAACTTGGGGGGAGCCGATACTTTAGCCACCGAGTTGCATCACATCCAGCGTCCTCATGATTTCCAGTCTAAGCAGATAAATCAAGATCGAGACGTCACGCCTCCGTGACACGCCTCACCCTGGCCTCCATGTGGGGAGACCAGGGCAAGCGCCGTGTCTCACTGCCTGCGCAGATCGACGCACTCCATGTGGATGAAGTTGGCGCCGTTCTGGGCCGGGGCCTGCGTGTGGAAGCCCAGCTCCAGCGTGCCTCCGGTGGTAGGCCCCGGACCGCGCTCCGTTGTACGTCTCGATGAAGGCCGCCCACTCCGTGCCATTGGGGGACCACGTGGACCAGCCCGTCATGCCCGACTCGAAGCTGGGGTTGGTGAGCGGAACGGTGGTCGGCGTAGAGCCCCCGCTGAGGATGGCCTCCGCCTGGGTGACCTGGAGCGCGACCAGGTGCTGGAAGGCCTGGTCCAGCTCGGCCTGCCTCGTCGCGTTGCCGGCGTGCTGCTTGCGCTGCTGGTAGAGGGTGTTGATGAGCTCCAGCTCGCGCTGCGAACAGGGCACGCCCAGCCGCTGCTGGAGCATGGTGAGGAAGCCGTAGCCGAAGGTGTGGAAGCCCGGGTAGGCCACGCCCATCGATTGGACTTCTTCTGGCGGTGTCCCTGTCCCTCAACACGACATACGTCGTCCAGGTCGCAACGCGGCAGGGGCAGAGTTCGGCAACCTCGGTCCCCTGTTCGGCACGCCTCCGGGGCAACTCCGTGATGCGGCCACGCTACTGGCAGATCACGATCAGGGATGTGATTGCCGTGCAGTATCGGGTCACGGAGAGGGGGCTCGGCTCAGAGGTGCCGGTCACCAGGCGGGTCGTGATGGGATGATTCACACCCATCCAGAGCAACGGCGGGGTCGCCATGCTCCTGAAGGAGACGCCCGAGCCCTGCGTAACGGAGTCCACGTCACAGGTGACGACATTTCCCGACACAGAACAATTTGGATCGGCGGAGGAGAGCACCCAACCCGCGGGGTAGATTGTCTCCACCTGCCCATGGAACTGCGTATCAGCCGGGAACCCCGCGTCATTCACGAACACCTCTGGCCCTACTTCGATGGCCACAATCCCCAACGCGGTAACCTCGAGCCTGACGGTCAAATCCACGACGCTCACATCAGGCACGGGGATTCGAATTCGGAGCTGAGCATGAGCCTGCGTGGACACGAGCCCCACACTCAACGCCGCCGCCAGGACAAGAACACGAACTCCAGTCGACGTCATACGATCTCCAATGCCCGCTCAGGCGAAATAAATCACAGAGAGCCGGGCAACTCCCTGGCTGAACCGTAGGAGCCTGCTCAAATCATCACAACTCAAGACTCAAGACCCCTCTGACGAGTCAACACACTCCTTGTCCCCAAGGACAATCACCCTCTCGTCCAATCCGGATGACAAGGCGATTCATGCCGACACTGAAACACCGTGCCCGCAAATCACAGACAAACCACATGCTCGATACTGATATCGGGTCCCCGCATGAGAGCACTCGCTGCGGGGCACGACGGGGACAGCCCCCATCAGGGACGCCACCCGGCCCCAACTCCGGCATGATGGTTCCCGGGTCGACCGATGGAGCCGTGAGTCGGTGAAGGCGGGCGACCGGATACTCCGGGAACCGCGCGCGCCATGTTCCGTCGTCTGATGATCGTCTTCGATGCCGGCTCGGAGTCCGAGGTGGTGCTTCACGCCGCGAGGCGGCTGAGCGCCGCGCCCGAGGCCGTCTACCTGTACGGCCTGGTCCCCGAGCGCAGCGAACTGGAAGCCCCTCCTCCCGCCAGCCTCACCGTGCTGGACCGCCTCCGGCACGCGCTCCGCGACTGGAGCCCCTCCATCGACGTTCGCGGCTCTCTCGAAACGCACCTCGACACCAGCGCCGTCGTCCAGGCCGCCACGCAGCACGGCGCCGACCTCGTTGTCCTCGGGCCCCACCTCGACACGTCCCCACGCGCCCGCGTCGGGGCCATGCTGATGCTCGCGCTGAGGGAGCACATCCCCGTGCTCTCCATCGGGCGGGTGCCCTCCGCTCCTCTGGCGACGCCGTCACGCATGGCCGTGGCCATCACCCCGGACGGGCGAGGCCTCGGCGCGATGGCCACCGTCCTCTCCCACTGCCCCCTCCCCTCCGAGCTCATCGCCCTCACCACGGGCTCGGCCCCGGAGCAGGCCTCACGCCTCCAGGCCCTCTCCCTCGCGCTGGGCATCTCCCAGACGCTTCACGTCGAAGCGCTCACCGAGAACCCCGCCGACAGCCGGGTCGAGG
Source organism: Myxococcus sp. AM011 (assembly GCF_013372595.1). Lineage (NCBI taxonomy): Bacteria > Pseudomonadati > Myxococcota > Myxococcia > Myxococcales > Myxococcaceae > Myxococcus > Myxococcus sp. AM011. Next base: position 4,950 of record NZ_JABXEM010000047.1, on the reverse strand, counting down.
CCTTCGACGTCGCGGCCGTCCGCTCCGGCGCGGACCTGCTGGTCATCCCCGCCGACGCGCTCGCGGACATGGAGGCGCTGGTGCTCGGGATGCTCGGCGCCAAGGCGCTCCAGAACGCCCGCGTCCCGACGCTGCTGCTGCCCCGCACGCAGACCTCGTCCGTGTTGTTCGAGGACCACTACGCGGTCTCCGACTCCGTGGCCGTCCCTGGCCTCGCGCCCCGCTTCTCTGTCGAGCGCGTCGGCTTCATGTCGAACATCTCCGTCCCCGAGGCGGGCACGCTGTCCGTGTTCGAGGGCGGTGTCTCCCTGGGGACCACCCCACACGAAGGAGGCACCGCCGCGCTGAGCGAGTCCTGGCTCGAGCACGTGCGCGGACTCCATCCGCTCGCGTTCTCCTTCTCCGGCACCACCGCGCCCAGGGATTTGTCGCCGTGCTACGTGCTCGGGCCCGAGCAGCCGCTGCTCCTCGTGGACAGCCTGCTCGACGAGGACTCGCTCGCCGCGGCCCATGCCTTGGCGATGGACCGCTATCACCTGGTCTTCGTCCGGCTGCGCGACACGGACTCGCTCGACGCTCAGCGCGCCCACCTCCGCGAGCTGCTGCCCGAGACGCCCTGGCCCCTGCTGCTCGATGCCAGCGCATGGCTCGACGACGCTCGCGCCGATGACGTGCCCCAGCAGGTCGATGGACAGCGCCTCCTCCGAGTCGCCACGCGTCTTGCCACCGCGGGCATCGCCATCGCCGCCGTCGTGACTCGAGAGGAGCTCAAACCCGTTCACCCGCTCCTTCGCACGCTGAGTCCCCAGGAATGCCTGGCCCTGCCCAGAGCCACCCTCCTGGAGCCCCTCCCCATTCCGGATGCGCCGAACACCTGGGCTCGGGAGCTGACGCTCGCGGGATGCAGCCCTCGCCTGGAGGGGCACGACATCGACTTCGAACTCGACAACGGCCTGGCGCGCGAGTCCGTGCTCGCGGCCATCGACGCGGCGCGCACCTCAATCCATTGGCAGTGCTACATCGTCGAGGACGACAGCGTCACCGCCCGCATCACCGACGCGTTGAAGCGAGCCGCCGCGCGTGGTGTCCTGGTGCGCTTCCTCGCGGACGCGCTCTACAGCGGCCATGACTCCTTCGGCGCGCTCAACCCCGCCCTCGTGACGCTGTCCAAGACACCCAACGTCGAGGTGCGCGCCATCGCGCCCCTGGTCGGCGTGCCCAGCCTCTCCGAGCTCAAGCAGCGCAACCACCGCAAGCTGACCGTCATCGACTCCGCTCGCGCCTTTGTCTCGGGGAGAAATCTCGGCGCGCCCTACTACACGGGCTTCGACGAGGTGGGCCTGCGGCGGACCTCCCACTACCGCGACATCCCCTGGCTCGACTGTGGCGCGCGCCTGGAGGGACCGCTGGTCAGCGTCCTCGAGAGCGCGTTCCTGGCCGAGTGGACTCGCGCGGGCGGCGAGCCCTACGCCTTCCCGCCCACCGCCCCCGTGGGGACGATGGCGGCCCGCGTCGCCCTGCACGAAGGACTCAAGGACACGCACACGCTCGACACGCAGCTCGCGCTCATCCGCCATGCGCGCTCACGGCTCGTGCTGGTGAACACCTTCCCCCTGCTGCTGGAGCTTCAGAACGCGCTCATCGCCGCCGTGCGCCGAGGCGTCCGCGTGGAGGTGCTGTTCGGCAGCGTCCGGCCGCATTACGGCTCCGCGCGGACGTACTTCCCCGGTGGCGCGCTTCGGGAGGTCGCCGACCGCTACGTCCGCAGTCGGCTGGACGCCGTCATCGAGGCGGGCGGCATCGCCTACGAGTGGGCCCTGCCCGCCATGCCGGAGTGGGAGCCGGAGCTGGAGCAGCTCTTTCCCCACGTCCACGCGAAGCTGCTGGTCTGCGACACCACGGCCGTCGCCATTGGCAGCGCCAACCTGGACGTCACCGCCGCCTACTGGGAGAGCGAGGCGCTCCTCGTCGTGGAGGATGCGCCCTTCGCCGAGCGGCTGCTCACGGCCCTCGAAGGACTCTTCGCCACGTCGCGAAGAATCGACCGCGAGGACCGGAGCTGGCGCGACGAAGTCGAACAGCGCGCCTGGGTCGGCCGCAACTGGCCCTCGCTCGTCGGCTGAGCCTCGCCCGCTCGACTACCCCGTCCTCGAGATGCGGTCCGGCGCTTCCGGATGCCTCGGGGCGCGGTCCAGGTCCTTCTCCTTCACCTTCTCCTCGGGGCGGGTGTGCATGCTGTTGAGCCGGCTGAGGAACTCGTCCTTCGGCATGCGCTCGGTGCGGCCCCAGGGGTTGGTGTACTCGACGAACTCGGCTCCCGTCTCCGGGTCCACGCCCGTGCCCGTCACCACCACCTGGTGGCCTCCGGTGCTCCAGGTCATTCCCACCGCCACCGTCTCACCCGCGGCCGTGCGCTCCTGGATGAGGTCCCACGCTTCCGCCTCCTCCTCGGGCCCGCCAATGCCAGACACCGTGTCGACCTTCCGGTCGAACACCGCCTCCGCGAGCCTGTCGAACTCGACCGGGTACAGGCCGCTGTGCGTCTCCTTGCCGTCGATGTAGTGGGCGTCCGGCTTGTCCTGGTAGTCCAACTCGCCACCGTTCGCGACTTCCATGAACGCCGGCGCGATCAGCTCCTGGCTCTCCGAGCGGACGTCCTCGCCATCCTTGACCTCGGCGCCCAGTTCCTCGCGCTTCATCACCGTCTTGCCGTCCGCCAGCGTCACCTCGCCCGAGGCGCTCGCCAGCCCCGCGACGAGGCGCACGTACTCCGCCGGATTCTCCAGGATGAGCTGGATGGACGCCGCGGTGGCCGCGCACGTGCCCTTGTTGCGCTGGTTGACGGACTCGGGCGTCGCCAATTCCTGCACCACGTCCGACAGCAGCGCGCCCCGGTCAATCCCCTCGCCCAGCTCCTGCGTCTGCAGCGTGTGGAGCTGATCCAGCAGATTTCCCTCTCCGCCGATCGCCTCCGCCCCCGGCAGCTTGCCCTCCAGGAGCAGCTTCTGGAGCGCGAGCGCCGCCACCGGATCGCCCGCGGGCGCCACCGCCATCAACCCGTCGCGCACCGCCTGGTACTGCTGCTGCTCCTCGGGAGAGAGGTTCTGAAGCGCCTCCTGCTCCAGGGCCGTGTTGGCTTCGACTTCGGCCAGGGCCGCCTGGTGGCGCGCCGACGTCGGGTCCGTGTCCGCCGCGTCGTTCACGTCCTTGGCGTCACGGAGGATGGTGGCCCCCTGCGCGGTCTCCCGAAAGCGCAGGAAGTCCGCGCCACCCAGGAGGCGGTCCGCGTTGGCCAGCGCGTCCTCGCGCGTGCGGGGGGTGGTCTCGCCCTCGTGGAAGCTCTTGACGTTCGACTGCTGGCGGAGCTTCTGGACGTCGAGGTCGTTGTAGACATCCCGACGCGTGGGCCCTGGAACGAACTCATCCGGGTTGATGGCCACCGCGGCTCGCTCCAGGCCCTTCTGCGTCGGACGGGAGAAGCTGTCTTGAGACGCCACCACGGCGTTGCGAACCTCCGGCTTCGGCTGCGCCACGGGGACGGACGTCTCGCTGCGGGACGCACGGGGGGGCGTGCTGCCAGTGGAGGAAATGCGCGTCATGGGAGGAGCTCCGGAGGTCTGAATGGCGGCCGGGCGCCAGGGACACCTCGGCCGCGACTTCTCAAGGGGATTATCTCCGCACCCTCGGAGAAGTTGCGAAACCCGGACAACTCCCACTCCCGGTCAGCCGTCACCCCAGGGTCACGTCGCTGCGCCACTCGACGCCAGGACGCGTCATGCTGGGAGGCGACCATGGCCCTGGGCTCCGCTGGTTTCTATTTCGCCGCCGTGGGCGACGTGCACGGACGGATGAACCGGATGGTGTCCTTCCTCCAGGCCTGGACGAAGAACGCGAACCGCCCGCTGGCCTTCGTCCTCCAGGTCGGAGACTTCGAGCCGCACCGAGACGAGGCGGACCTGGAGACCATGGCCGCTCCCGCCCGCTACAAGCACCTGGGCGACTTCGCGGACTACCACCAGCACCGCCGCCGCTTCCCGTGGCCCGTCTACTTCATCGGCGGCAACCACGAGCCGCATGGCCACCTGGACACCACCCCCGAGGGCGCCCTGGTCGCCACCAACTGCCAATACCTGGGCCGCGTGGGCGTCATCGAGCCCAGGGGGCTGCGCGTCGTCGGCGTCTCCGGCATCCACGACGAGGCCGGCTTCCAGAAGCCGCATCCGCCCCTGTCCCTGCTGGGCACTGTCTCCTCCAAGGACTTCACCTGCTTCAACGAAGAGGACATCGACCGCGCGCTGTCCCTGGAGCGGGCGGATGTCCTCCTGGTGCATGACTGGCCCTCCGGCATCATCGCCACCGAGGACCGCGGGGACTTCGAGCAGCAGCGCCGCAGTCCCAACGCGGAGGCCGTGGGCAATGACTACGCGCGGCTGGTGGCCGAAGCGCTCGAACCCCGGCTCGTCCTCTGTGGACATCTGCACAAGCGCTACCGGGGCACGCTCACCCACGCCTCGGGTCGTGTCTCCCAGGTGTGTTGTCTCGCCAGCGTCGAGCAGGGCGCGGACGGCTTCGCCGTCTTCCACGCCACCCCGACGGGGCTCCACGAGGTCACCCGGCTCGGGGCTCCGGAGCAGGGTTGAGGCCCTCGCGGGAGGGGCTGCTCGCGGCCCCGCGCACCCACCAACGCCCACCAGGGCCGCGATAGATGTGGGACAGAACGGTGATTCTTAGATCCACGAGGGTGGACGCCGGTGGTACAAGCCCCGACGTGACTTCCGCACCGCCGTCTTCGCCCCCCGTCGCCTCCTTCGAATCCCTGGGCCTCAAGCCCCAGCTCGTGGAGGCGCTCAGTGCCCTCGGATACGAGGAGCCCACGCCCATTCAGCTGGCAGCCCTTCCCCCCTTGCTCGAAGGGAAGGACCTTCTCGGTATCGCCGCCACCGGCACCGG
>NZ_JABXEM010000479.1:0-3407 GCF_013372595.1 Myxococcus sp. AM011 | reverse complement strand
GGGCATGGCGGGGCCGGTGTGCAAATCGAAAGCGGCTCTGGAGTTACACGTTATATAGGGCGCGCTCATGTCCCTCGACCTCAAGCGCGCCAACTCCGAGCCGATCACCTCCGTCGACATGCTGGTGTCGGGTTTTCGGTCCGCCGAGAAGCCCCAGGGCCACCTTCGCCTCGGTTTGGAGCACGAAAAGCTGCTCTTCCCCGTGGGTTCCGACGCTCCCGTTCCGTATGACGGGCCGTCCGGAGTCGGGGCCCTGCTCAACCGGCTGGCCCCCGACGGCTATGTCCCCTTCCGGGAGACGCCCGAGTCGCCGGTCATCGCCCTCCAGCGGGAGCGCGGCGAGGCCACCATCTCCCTGGAGCCCGGTGGACAGTTCGAGCTGTCCGGCAGCCCCTTCCACACGGCGCGAGAGGCTCACGCGGAGAACCTGGCCCACCTGAAGCAGGTGAAGGCGGCGGCGGGGGAGCTCGGACTGCGGCTGGTGACGCTGGGGTACCGCCCCACGGGCACGACGGGGACGATGCCGTGGATGCCCAAGTCGCGATATCTGGTGATGCGGCGCACCCTGCCGGAGCGGGGCAATCTGGCGCTGAACATGATGTTGATGACGGCCACCGGACAGGTGTCGCTCGACTGGACGGACGAGGCGGACTGTGTCCGGAAGACGGTGGTGGTGGCGCGGCTGTCGCCGGTGATGAACGCGTTGTACGCCAACAGTCCCCTGGTGGACGGCAAGCCCTCCGGCTACCTGTCCTTCCGCAACCGCGTCTGGGACGAAGTGGACCCGACGCGCTGCGGCTACCTGCCCGCGTTCTTCGACGGCTCCTTCTCGTACCGGGCCTATGTCGAGTGGGCGATGAGCGCGCCGCTGCTCTTCCTGCGTCGCGAGGGCCAGTACCTGCACCCGAAGCTCACCTTCCGACAGTTGCTGGAGCAGGGCTTCGAGGGACAGCCTCCGGACCTGGCGGACTGGACGGACCACCTCTCCACGCTCTTCCCAGAGGTGCGCCTCAAGAAGGTCGTCGAGGTGCGTGGCGCGGACTGCGGGAACGCGGCGATGACGGGGGCGCTGGGCGCGCTGTGGCGCGGCATCCTCTATGACGCCACGGCGTTGGATGAGGCGGAGAGGCTGCTGCCCAAGCTCACGTACACCGAGCACCTGGCCTTCCACGACACCGCGCGCCGCGAGGGGCTGGCTGGAAAGCTGGGCTCGCGCGAGCTGTACCGGCTGGCGGAGGAGATGGTGGGCATTGCCCGTCGGGGCCTGCTGCGCCTGGACGCGGCGGATGCTCCGCTGCTGGAGCCGCTGTCGGAGGTGGCCGCGTCCAAGCGCTCCCCCGCGGCGGTGCTGCTCGAGGCGTGGGAGAAGGACCCACGCCCCGAGACGGTGCTCTCATTGGCGAGCGTGTGAAGCGGGGCGGCTAGAAGCGGCCGCCCAGCGTGAGGTTGGCGTTGAAGAGGCCGCCGCGTGCCTCTTCGTCGGTGCCCGGGCGATTCACGATGTCCTCGCCGCCGACGAGGCGATAGGTGGCCCGTGCTCCGGCGAACAGGACCTCGCCGAGGCGGTAGTCCACGCCGAGAGAGAAGGGCGTCTCGGTGATCCAGTCGTTGCGGTAGACGTCATCGGCGCCGCTGGTGGGGTTGATATAGCTCACGCCGAAGCCGACGCCCGCGTAGGGGCGCCAGCGCTCGTTGAGGGTCGGCCCGGCCTTGACCGTGAAGCCCAGGTTGTTGCGCCACAGACCCTCGCCCTCGTCATCGACGCGGCTCGTGGAGATGGGGAGCCGCTGGAGCTCCCATCCGGCTTCGATACCCACGTACTTCCAGGGATTGACGTCGGCGGTGATGCCCAGCAGCGGTCCCACGCCGACGTCCTCGCCCAGCGAGCCCGTGAAACTGCCGAGGCCCAATCGCACGTCCAGACCCGCCGTCGGGTTCTGTCGCATGCCCAGCTTCTTGGCCACGTTCTGCGCCCCCACGGCCGCCACGGCTGGAGTCGCCAGTCCGCAGGCCACCACGGCAACACCTCCCACGATCCATCGACGCATCGCATACCTCCTCGAAGTCTTGGTCAGCGCAAAGGTGGGCATCCGTTGAGTCGGTTACAGAGAGAGACCACTGGGGGGGCGGTGGTCCGACAGGTCCGCGAGGGGCCTGACGGAGAGGCGCTCAGCGGCGACCGAAGAGCTTCTTCAAGCCCTTCAGCAGTCCACCGGGGCGCGCCTCGGGCTCGCCAATCAACGGCGAGCGGGCGACGAGCGCCTCGCGTGCCGCGTCGTCCAGGTCCTCGAGGGAGAGGGAGACAGGCTGGCGGCGAACTCCGGGCAGCGTGGCTTCCAACGAGAGTGCCGCGTCGGCGGTGAGCGCGAAGTGCAGCTCCACCTCGCCCGCGCGCTCCACGTTGAGCGAGAGCCGGCCCAGGTACTCGTTCTCCGCGGCGAGCGGCGAGGGGCCCTGGAAGAGGGCGAGCTCCAAGGGGCCTGGTGTCACGGGGATGACGAGCGTCTTGCCGGCGGGCAGCCGTGTCGTGCGCTCGAGCACCCGGCGCAGGGTGCCGCCTCGCTCGGCGACGCCAATGGGGGCGGAGAGGACTTCGGAGACAGAGGCGCCGGGCTTGCCGCCTTCGGACAGGAGGATGCCGTGGCCGAGCAGCGCGGCACCCAGGGCCACGGCGCCTCGCGCGTCGACGTCGTCGCGCACGGGCACGCCCAGGCTCTCCTCGAGCCGGCGGCGGACCAGGGGCGTGCGTCCCTGCCCGCCCACGAGCAGCACGGCGTCGAGGCCCTGGGGCGAGAGGGCGTTGGAGTCGAGTACCTCGCGCACGACGGAGGTGACGCGCTGGGCGAGGTCCGCGGTGAGGGCCTCCATGCGCTCTCGGGTGAGCGGAGGCACGGTGCCCGTGGACAGCGGCACCTCCACCTGTTCGCGCTCGGAGAGGGCCACCTTCGCGGTCTCGGCTGCGGTGCGCAGGTGGCCCCAGTCGAGCGGGTGCTCGGGGCGGGGGATGCCTTGGGCGGCGAGGTCACTGGCGAGCGCTTCCGCGATGCGAGAGTCGAAGTCCAGGCCGCCCACCATCGGGTCGCCGCCGGTGGTGATGACCTCCAGGTCATCGCCGGTGACCTGCACCACGCACACGCCGAGCCCACCGCCGCCCAGGTCCACGACGAGCACGCGCTTGCGAGCCATGCCGCGTCCGTGTCCGTGGGCGAGGGCCGCGGCGGCGGGGGCGGTGAGGATGCGCTGGGCGTCGAGCCCCGCGAGGGTGGCCGCGTCACGGAGGGCCGCGCGCTGGCGGTCCGTGAAGTGGGTGGGGGCGCAGATGACGGCGCGGGTGGCCTTGCGGCCGACGAAGGTGGTGGCGGCGTGCTTCAGCTCGCGCAGGAGCAGGGCGGTGAAGAGGGTGGGGG
>NZ_JABXEM010000478.1:0-3441 GCF_013372595.1 Myxococcus sp. AM011 | reverse complement strand
GATTCTGGGGTGGGCGGGCGCCATGCTGCCCATCGCCACGCGCCAGGGCCGCAGGGAGCTGGGCATCTGGCTGGTGCAGGTGGCCGTGCTCAGCCTGCTGCCCTTCGTGAGCTGGTCCGGACACCTGGGCGGCTTCCTCTTCGGCCTGCCCTGCGGCGTGGCGCTGCGGCAGGGCCGGCAGGTGTACGCGCTCGCGCTGCCCATCATCCTGTTCCTCACGGCGCTGGTGGCCCTCTACGCGGCCCACCCCGAGCGGCGCGGAGCCTTCTGACATGGGCGACGTGCGCAGCATCTGCGTCTTCTGCGGCTCGCGTCCGGGCGCTCGGCCCGAGTACACCGAGGCGGCGAAGGCCCTGGGCACCGAGCTGGGGCGGCGCGGACTGACGCTCGTCTACGGCGGGGCGAGCGTGGGACTCATGGGCACCGTGGCCGCCGCCACCCTGGCCTCGGGCGGCAAGGTGGTGGGCGTGCTGCCGCACTTCATGGGCGCGCGGGAGATTGCCCACCTGGGCCTCACGGAGCTCGTCCGGGTGGACTCCATGCACGAGCGCAAGGCGTTGATGGCCGAGCGCTCGGACGCGTTCGTCGCCCTGCCCGGCGGCTTCGGCACGCTGGACGAGCTCTTCGAAATCATCACCTGGGCGCAACTGGGCCTGCACGAGAAGCCCATGGGACTGCTCGACACGCGCGGCTTCTTCCAGCCCCTCGTCACCCTGGCCCGACACATGGCCAACGAGGGCTTCGTCCCCGTGGAGCAGGCCCTGCCCTTCGCGGTGAGCGAGTCACCCTCGGAGCTGGTGGACCGGCTGCTGGCCGGCCCCACGCTCACGGTGACGGAGAAGTGGCTCAAGCGCCCCGAGCAGACGTAAGCCCGGGGCCGCGAGCGACTACTGCGCGGACACCTTCATCTCCGCCTGTCCCAACGACGAGGCGAGGCGGAACGTCACCTTCTCCGTGCCAGGGGGGATGACGGGCTGCCCGCTGGCCATCACCGTGGGGAACTGCACCTCATAGCCGACCCAGAAGACGCTGGTGTACGGGTAGTAGGCGCGCATCTCCAGGTCCGCGCGGCCCAGCCGGCGGATGCGCACCGGCGTCACCTCGCCCGCGGGCGTCACCAGCGCCATGCGCCAGATGCTCTTCTTGTAGTCGAAGTCGAGGTACCGGACGTCGTTGACGTGTACGCCCAGGAAGAACTCGTGCACCTGGGCGGCCTCGGCGCGCTCCTCGGCGAGCAGCGCCTCCACCTTGGGAGGCGGCAACACCTGGAAGGCCGCCTGGCGCCGCACCCGCGCCTCGCGGAACGGCAGCGACTGCAGCGTCACCCCTGAGAAGAGTCGGGTGTCGAAGCCGTCGTAGATTTCCTGCTGGCCCGAGTACTTGTCGAGCAAGGCCCGGTAGGCCGCTTCCGCGTTCTCGTCATGCAGCGTGGGAGCCTGCTCGCCAACGGCGGGAGGCATGGTGGAGCAGCCGGACAACATGCCCAGCAGCGCTCCCGTGGCGAGAAGCTTCTTCACGGAATGAAGTCCTTGCGGGTGAACAGCGTGGTGAGTCGGTGGCCCGCGGCCTCCACCGCCTCGCGTCCCCCCTCCAGTCGGTCCACCAGGGCGAACGCCCCGAGCACCGTCAGTCCCTCGGACTTCGCCCGCTCAATCGCCTTGAGCGTGGAGCCGCCCGTCGTCACGACATCCTCGACGATGGCCACCTTCGCGCCCGCGCCCAGCCCGCTCAGGCCCTCAATCCACTGGCCGGTGCCGTGGCCCTTGGGCTCCTTGCGGACGATGAACGCGGCCAGCGGATACCCGGACAGATAGCCGGTGAGGCTCACCGCGGACGCGAGCGGATCCGCGCCCAGCGTCAGCCCGCCCGCACCCACCGCCTCGGGCGCCTCGCGGCGGATGGCGTCGAGGAAGAGCCGGCCGATGAGGAAGTGTCCCTCGGCCAGGAGCGCGGTGCGCTTGCAGTCGATGTAGAAGTCCGACTCCTTGCCGGACGAAAGCACCACCCGGCGGCGCTCGAAGGAGCGCTCGGTGAGCAGCTCCAGCAACCGGGCCCTGTCGCGGGCGAACACGTCGGACATCACTTCAACCCCTCCAGGTACGCCACCAGCTCGGAGGAGTACCGCAGTTGCATCAACAGCTCCGCCCGGCGCGATTCATCCAGCGAGGTGAACACGTCCGCCAGCAGCGAGAGTTCCTGGTTGATGGTCCCCAGCCGCTGCGACACGTCCGCCGCCAGCTCGTCGGCGTCGATCTCCTCTTCCACGCCCTCGGGTGCCAGCTCGTCATCGGTGGCGAGCGCCTTGGCGAGCATGTCTGCCACGGCCGCGCTCAACCGGCCCTGGGCCTCCAACTGGTCGCGCTTGGCCTCCAGCACCTCGGGGCCCACCGGCGTGGCGTGGATGGCCTCCGCCAGCGACATGAGGAGCGCGTCCTCGTCCGACAGGTCCGTGTGAACGCGCGCCTGCACCGCGTCCCGCTTGAGGAAGCGCAGCGCCGCCACGCGCCGGAAGCCGCACACCAGCTGGTAGCTCTCTCCTCCACCACGGGGCCGCACGTCCACCGGGAACAACTGCCCCAGCCGCGCGATATCCGTGGCCAGCCCGGACACGTCACCCTCGGGACGCAGCCGGTAGGCCGACTCGTCCTCGAGCCGCTCCAGCGGCATCAACACCGTCACCACGCGACCAGCGAGGCGCTCCTCCGGCGCGGCCAGCAGCTCCGGCCCAGACTCTTCGTCCTCGTCCTCGGACGCACCGGACTCCGACTCGGAGGAAGCACTCGAGTCAGCGGCGTCGGACCGGGTCTCGGCGGACAAGGCACCCGCCTCGGGGACCTCGGGACGCGCTCCCTCGGGAGACGCATCCGGCTCCGAAGCGGACTCCTGCCCGGAGCCCTCCTCGCGCCGCGACTCCTCGGGGACACCCGGCTCCGACGCGGACTTCACCTGCGACTCTTCCGACGCACCCACCGACGACTCCATGGCCCGCTCGGGCTCACCCGTGGCGGGTGCTCCTTCGGCGACGACTCCCTGAGACTCCACCGAGCCTCCTTCCGGGGACGTGCCGCCCGCATGCGTCGCGGTGACAGGGGATGACTCCCCTTCCCCACCTTCGGCATGCGTCGGCTCCCGCGGCGCGGAGTCCTGGGACCCTCCGTCACCCCGCGCCGAAACAGCCTCGGGCGTGGACGACGAGCCACCTTCCGGAGAACCCGGCATCCCTTCCTCTCCGTCAACCCTGTGCTCGGCGTCCATGGTGGAACCCCTGGTCTGCCCACTCCCGCGCCACCGACTCCGGCGGCGCGGGAAGCGAGCTCTAGCGGGTCTTCTTCTTCACCACGACCTTCTTCTTGGCGCCAGCACCCAACGCGAAGGGCGTTGGCGGCTCGGCAGAAGCAGGCTCCACGGGCGGGGCGACCGGACGCGGCTCTACCCGGGGGG
>NZ_JABXEM010000477.1:0-3445 GCF_013372595.1 Myxococcus sp. AM011 | reverse complement strand
ATGCTGCTGGATGACTGGGGCCTGTCGACGGTGGAGGAGGGACGGGCCTGCCCGTTGAGCGTGAACAGCGGGGCGGTCTGCGGCAACCGGGACTACTACCTCTGGGCGGAGCGCGTGTACCGGACGAACGGCGGAGGCGGTGGCGCGGGCTCGGCGCTCGCGGGGCTGGTGGGCTCGGAGTCGGTGAACGAGGACCAGTTCTTCATGAGCTTCCGGGGCGAGGAGGACCGCTACCAGGAGAACATCGGCGGGACGCACGCGGGCGGCCAGTCGGTCTGGGAGACGACGCCCTTCAGCGCGCCGAACCTGGGTCGCCCGTACAACACGCCCCGGCAGAACCGGTGGCTCGGTGGAGTGCGGGTGCGGTGAGGTCCGTGTTCGTCGCGCTGTGGCTGTTGAGCGCGGCCCCTGTGTCCGCTGGGGTGCCCGAGGGCGGCGCGAGCGCTGCGAAGTCGAGCCCGAAGGTCGAAGCGGGCGTGAGTCCCACCGCGAAGTCCGGCTCGGTGCCCACGCGCGGTAAGCCCGCGGCGACCGCGAAGCCCGCGCCTTCGAGCGCCACGCCGACGCCCACGGGCGCGGAGTCGCCACCCGGTGCGCCGCGCTTCGCCTGGCCCTCGATGCGCGTACTGGAGCAGATCGACGCCAACGAAGTGGTGGAGGCCGGCGGCGTACCCGTGGTCCTTCGCGCGGTGGTGGTGAAGGAGCGCGCCGAAGACCTGGTCCAACGCTTCGCGGATGCCTTCCGTGCTGGAGGCCTGCACGTTCCACCGGGCGATGAACAGCCCCAACTCGCGAGCGGCGCGGCCATGCTCACCGCCGTCGACATGTATCGGGGCATCACCTTCACCGTCATCCTCCAACCACAGGAGGGCGGAATCACCCTCGTCTACCTGGGCGAGGCCAACCACACGCTCCGCCGTGAGCCGGGCGCCGTCGGCGATATCGCGACGCTGCCCCCAGGCGCTCAACAAGTCCTGCGCGTGAATGAAGAGAGCTCGAGGACGATGTCCTTCCTCGTGCGCATGTCCGCGGGAGAGGTGGACTCCTTCTACGCCCAGGCCTTGCGTCGCGACGGATGGCGCCGCGAGGACGGCGATACGACGGTGTACACGCGCTCCGGCGAGGAGCTGCGCGTCATGCATGAGCCCGCCGAAGGCGGACTGCGCTCCGTCGTCCTCGTGCACCGGGGCCGCGTCCGCGCACCGGAAAGCCGCGTCGCGCCCTGACTCGCGCCACGGCGCTCACCCCGCCGTCAATGTGCCGTCACGTGCGCGTGAAGCGCCACCGCGTTCCCCTCGGTGTCCCGCACCACGGCGAACGAGCCCAGCACCCCAATGGACGTCTTCTCCACCAGCACCTTGCCCCCGGCCTGAGCGACGCGGCGGATGGCGCCATCCAAATCCGTGCCCGCGTCCAGGTACACCCGGCTCCCCTCCAGCGAGGGCCGCAGGTGCGCCGAGTGGACGAGCGCCCCCGTCACATCCCCCTCCTGCTTCCGGGTGAAGACGGCGAGCCGGGTGCCGTGGAAGTCCTCCACCTTCAGCGTGGTGGACAGCACCGCCTCGTAGAAGCGCGTGGCGCGCGCCAGGTCGACGACGGGAATCTCGAACCAGTTCACTCGATGGGCCATGACGTGTCTCCCGCCCGGCGCGAAGTGTCCGAGCGAAGTCAGCATGGCCCCTGTTCCTGTCAGCCTCGTGTCAGGTTTGTCGCTCGCGGCCGCGCGGCGTCCAGCACCCACCCGAGGCACCCTGTCTCAGGCGCGCAGCTTCTCGCGCAGCGCCTTGGCGCGGCCCTGCATCTCGGGGTCCATGCTGGTCAGCTCCACCGACTTCAGCCGCTGGTCCAGGCTCTGCGGCACCTTCTTCGGCAGCTTGCCCTCTTCGGCCAGCCCCTCCAGCCGGGCCAACGCCTTGTCGACGATGCGCTCGCGCGGATGGTCCAGCAGGCTGTCCAGGAAGTACGCGTCCTCGGGCAGCTCCGGGTACTTCTCCAGGTAGTCCACCACGGCCTTCACCCAGTCGGCGCGCGTCTCGGACTCGGTGACTTTCTGCATGGCCTGCTTCTGGGCCTTGCGCTTTCCCTCCGGGTCGAACGTCTTCGCCAGTCCCTCGGGAAGCTCGCCGCCGGTGAAGAGCGCGTCCGCGGCGGTCTTGTACTTCTGGTAGCTCGCGCTGCGCTCAATCTTCTGCTGCGCGGGGTCATCCTGGCGGGAGTGGTACTTGCTGCCCTTGGCGCGCCCCGCGTCGATTTCTCGCCACGTCTTGTCGCGCTTCCCGGAGAAGCCGCCGCCGTTGTCGTCCCTGTCCTTTGCCATCCTTCATCTCCCCTTGCGTGCGCCCCAGAGCGCCGCGAGTCCACTGCGGACGAGGGTGCGCACCGCCTCCAGCTCCTGTGCGGTCAGGGGCTGCTCCTCGTCCTGCTCCGCCTCGAAGAGCGCCTCGTCCGCATACGTCCGCAGGGACTGGGGCACCGGTGGAGCCGTCGTGTCCGCCACCAGCGCCGCCGAGCGCACCGAAGCGACTCCCGGCGACCACCCCAGCTCCAGCATGGCGTACAGCTCGAAGAGCAGGTGGCGGGCGACCCCGTATCCTTCGTCCGTGAGCCCCGCGGCGTCAAGCGCGCCCAGCAAGGCATCCTGCCGGTTTTCGAAGGAGTGCATCAGCCGCGTGCGCGCCTTCTCGTCGTCCTCCAGGTAACGCCAGGCCGCCTCCACGAATTCGCCCGTGGGCTCGTCCGGGTGGAAGGCCGGCGGCAGGCTGGCCTTGACCTTCTTCGGCCGGGGCGGGCGAGGGCCATCCTCCAGGCGCACCGCGCGCCCCTCCTCCACCAAATCCCAGAGGCCCAGGAGGTTCTGGTACAGCAGCCGGGCGACGTCCGGCGAGGGGAAGCGCGGCTCCTCCTCGAACAGCCCCGGGATGACGTCGCTGTGCGGGCGCCCCTTGGCGTGGGCCGCCTGCATGCGGGCGAGCACCTCCGCGGTGTCGCAAGGGCTGCCGGACACCTCCAGCAGTCCGTCGAGTGTCGGCGCGCCCTCGAACTCGCGCGTGAAGTCTGCACCTCTGTCCTTGGAGCGGCTCATGGCGGCGGGGACGCTTACCCCGGCGGACAGCCGAGCGCACGCGGCATCAGTGCTCCTCGGGCCACTCGCCCATCAGCGCGTCCTGGCGCTCCTTGGGATTGGAGGTCCATTCGAAATCCTCGGGGACATGGCCGCCGCCGTGCTGGCGTTCGCCGTCCCAGCTCACCTGCGCGGTGAGGAAGTGTTCGTCCGGCTCACCCGTCACCTCGGCGCGGTTGCCGGGGAGCGTGAAAGGGGTGTCCAGGGGCTCGTCGGGAATGATGATGGCCATGGTGGGGCTCCGCGCGGCAGGCGCCCCCGCGCCAGATGTCCGCTGGCGCACGCGCCCCCCGCCTTCCTCCTCAAGCTGGGCAGGCGGACGCG
>NZ_JABXEM010000476.1:0-3458 GCF_013372595.1 Myxococcus sp. AM011 | reverse complement strand
CCCCCATGGAGAACGTCTCCGTGGAGCTGTGGGGGCAGGGCCGGGAGGCGTGGAGGGCCCGCCGCGCTTCGTCCAATGGCTGACCCAGGGTGGGATTCCGGGGCAAGGAAGGGGCCCTGGTGTTATGTCCGCCGGTGGGCTAGTCCTCGCCCCTGGGACGTGTCTTCCCGCTTGCTCCCTTTCTCTGGGGGCAGGGGGGCGATTAGATTCGAAGTGTCGCACGGAGAGGCACGCACCGTGCGCGAGTGTCAGAGGGGCGGGCCGCCCGCCGTACGCGTCGACCCACCCCATGCCGTAACTCAGCGACCTGCCCACCCTTGGGACAGCAGGTCCTTCCACCCTTTCGCAGGAGCGTCACATTCTTAGGGATCAAAGAGGCAACCGCGGCGGGAGCCGCGACCAGAGAACCAATCGCCGCATCCGCGCCCGTGAAGTCCGGGTGGTCGGCTCCGATGGCTCACAGCTCGGAGTCATGCCGCTCGAGGCCGCGCTCGACAAGGCCCGCTCGGAAGGTCTCGACCTCGTCGAGGTCAGCCCGATGGCCCAGCCGCCAGTCTGCAAGATCATGGACTACGGCAAGTTCAAGTACGAGGAGAAGAAGAAGGCGGCGGAAGCCAAGCGCGCCCAGCTCATCGTGCACCTCAAGGAAGTGAAGCTCCGTCCCAAGACGGAGGACCACGACTACGAGTTCAAGGTCCGCAACACCCGCGGCTTCATCGAAGATGGCAACAAGGCGAAGGTGGTCATCCAGTTCCGCGGGCGTGAAATCACGCACAAGGAGCAGGGCACCGCCATCCTCGACGACGTGGCGAAGGACCTGAAGGACGTCGCGGTGGTGGAGCAGGCCCCGCGGATGGAAGGGCGCCTGATGTTCATGATTCTCGCGCCCACGCCGAAGATCGCCCAGCGCGCCCGTGAGCAGGCCCGCGCCGCGGCCGGTCCCAAGCGGCCCTCCGCCCCGACGTCTCCCGACAAGGCCGCCGCGCCCGCGACGGGCAGCGCGCCGGAAGAGGACGCGAGCCCCGCGGCGCCTCCGCCCGCGGACTCGACGGGCCCGACGCCCTGAGACCCATAGCCCCCGCACGCGGTGGACAGCCTCCACCGCGTGGGGGGCCTCTCGGGGCCTCACCCCTTTCCGCTTCCTCGGAACGGGGTGCCCGAAAGCCGCTGGCTGGCGAGCCTCCGAGGGCCTGCCTCGTGAGCGTGGGTTCGCGGACGGTTGAGGGGCCTCGGCTGATCTCCCCGTCCCAGGCCGGTGTAGGCTGATAGACTGGAAGACCTGGAAATCGAACCAGCTCATGCAGCAGAAGCTTGCCGCCGACATGTCGACCACCGCCGTCCATACGAAGGGCAAGTCCGCGCAGGCCCCGCGGAGCGTGCCGGCCTTGACGGTCGTGTCGCATCCGCATCCCCAGCGCATCGGTGAGCGGCTGTTGCTGGAGGTGCTCGCGAGCGTGGGCCGCACGGCGGCCCTGTCGCGCAACGCGCCGGACTTCTCCCGTCCGGGAGGGCTCCTGGCGCTGCCCCTGGGAGACCCCTTCCTCAGCCGGACGCCGGTGCTCTTCGAGCCGGGCTCCAACGGCGGTCTGCGCCTGCTGGTGCCGGAGGACGGCACCCAGGTCTGGGTGGCCGGGGAGTCGGTGGCCGGGGGCCGGGAGTTCACCCAGGAGGAGCTCGTCGCGGGCGTGCCGCTGGTGCTGGCCGAGCGCGTGGTGCTGCTGCTGCACCTGGCCTCCTCGGGTGGGGATGTGCTCACCAAGGACCTGGGGCTCGTGGGCCAGGGCGAGGGCATCCGGCAGCTTCGCGAGGACATCCTCCGGGTGGCGGACCTCCAGGTGCCGGTGCTCATCCGGGGCGAGACGGGCACGGGCAAGGAGCTGGTGGCTCGCGCCATCCACGACAACGGCCCGCGTCGCGCGGGGCCCTTCGTCAGCGTCAACCTGGGCGCGCTCTCCAAGGAGCTGGTGGCCGCGGAGCTGTTCGGCGCGCAGCGGGGCGCGTACACGGG
Organism: Myxococcus sp. AM011; assembly: GCF_013372595.1. NCBI lineage: Bacteria > Pseudomonadati > Myxococcota > Myxococcia > Myxococcales > Myxococcaceae > Myxococcus > Myxococcus sp. AM011. The sequence goes on along the minus strand of NZ_JABXEM010000476.1, from coordinate 1,450 downwards.
CGCCAGTAGAGATCGCGAGGGCTTCTTCCGTGCCGCGCACGGCGGCACCCTGTTCCTGGACGAGGTGGGCGAGGCGCCCCCCGAGGTGCAGGCGGCGCTCCTGCGCGTGCTGGAGACGGGCGAGGTGTACCCGGTGGGCGGCCACACGCCGGTGCCCGTGGACGTGCGGATGGTCGCCGCCACGGACTCGAATCTGGAGGCGCGAATCGAAGAGCGCCTGTTCAAGGCGCCGCTCCTGCACCGGCTGGCGGGCTTCGAGCTGCGGGTGCCCGCGTTGCGCGAGCGGCGCGAGGACATTGGCCTCTTGTTCCTCCACTTCGCGCGCCAGGAGCTGGAGACGACGGGCGAGACGTGGCGGCTGGCCTCCACGGATCCGCGCGCGCAGCCCTGGCTTCCGGCGGCCGTCGCCGTCCGGCTGGTGCGCTACGCGTGGCCCGGCAACGTCCGGCAGCTTCGCAACGTCACCCGGCAGCTCGTCATCGGCAGCCGGGGCCTGCCGGGCCTGCGCATCGACTCGCGGCTGGAGCAGACGCTGGACGCGGAGTCGCTGCCCGTGCCGGGCAAGGTACTGGCGGTGCCCGCTCCGGGCGTGCCCGAAGCCGCCGAGGCGAAGTCGTCCCGGCGCAAGCCATCCGAAGTGGGGGAGAACGAGCTCTTGGAGGCGCTGCGCGCCTGCTCGTGGGACTTGAAGGCCACCGCGGATTTCCTCGGCATTCCGCGCCCCTCCGTCTACGTGCTCATCGACAAGAGCTCGCTCATCCGCACCGCGCGGGATTTGAGCCCGGAGGAAATCACCCGCTGCTTCCAGGAGTGCGAGGGTGATTTGGACAAGATGGTGCAGCGGCTGGAGGTCTCCCGCCGCGCCCTGCAGCGCCGCGTGCGCGAGCTGGGGCTGTCGGACGCCTGAGTGGACGCGTCAGCCCTCGGGCATGACACGTCGTTGACGCGTCCATTCTTCCTCGTCGCCGCGGGCCCGGACGGTGTTTCCGAGCGAGCCGCGGGTCGGCGCGCGCTGGTACGGTGTCTGCAGTCTGTTGCCGCAGACAGTTAGTCCAACCCACAGAAGGAGCCACGGCCCATGGCCAATATCGTCATCAGGATTCAGTCGACAGGACCCACCCCGGAAGAGGCCCGCGTCCGTCACGGCGACGAGGTGACGTTCACCCTGGATGGCGTCGTGTCCGCCGAGGTGAAGTTCCCCGACGGGACGTGTCTCAATGCGCCCGGCCCGTTCTTCCTGAACAACGGCTCCCTGGCCGCTTCCAACAGCGAGAACTCCGTGACGCTGACGTGCGCCACGGGCCTCTACGGGTTCCAGGTGATTCTGCCCGACGCGAAGCACGGCCCGGGCAACCAGTACGAGACGAAGAAGGGCGGTCTGGACGTGACGACCGACCCGCCGAAAGACCCCCAGAAGAAGTAGTCGCCGCGCCTCAGGGCGGGGGAGGGC
>NZ_JABXEM010000475.1:0-3472 GCF_013372595.1 Myxococcus sp. AM011 | reverse complement strand
GCCTCACCGCCCCGGCCTTGAACTCCTCCGTGTAGCTACGCCGGGGACGTCGTGGCTTCTTCACTTCCGTCATGTTGGACACCGTACCTGCCTCTTCCTTGGTGTCCACTGAAGCGGATCAAGCCCACCTCGGTACGCCCCGATGGCGTCCGTCACAACACCAACTACGTCTCCAACCCCAAGGACCTGGCACGCGAGATTGAGGCCTTCGAGTCCATGGTCCGCGCGGACCGGAAGGCCATTCAGGAGTTGTACTCGCTCGACGGAACGTTGGTCCGGCGGTACGTCCCTTCGGGAGTGAGCTTCCCTTGAGTGCTTCGGACGAGGACGGGGCTTCCATGGCATCGCGTGGCGATACAGAGATGGCAGCGGACGAGTTGATCGAAGCCTTCCATCAAGGCGACGAGTCGCGCGCGCGCGAAGCGGTCTCCCGACTGGGCTCCGACGCGGAGTCGTGGTTGGCGCGCTCGTTGGAGTCTCCGGACGCGCGGCTGCGACGTGCCGCAGTCTTCGGATTTGGCGTGCTGGGAGGTGACTCCAATCTTCGTCGTTTGGAGCGGCAGCTCGTCATCGAAGAGGCTCGCGCCGACTTGGATGGCAAGTCCGTCGCGGAGGTGGTGACGCAGGCCCTCGGCGAACTCCATGAAGCCGAGGCTCGCGGAAGCCTGACGCGTCGGCTGGAGCGGCTGACACGTGGTGCACCAGGGGCGTCGGAGCTGTACACGCTTGCGCATGCGCTCTGGAAGCGGAGGCATCCTGAACTGCTCCCGGTCGTGGAGCAGGCCTTGCGAAAGCTCACTCCCTCCGTCTCGGGCCCTCTTCAGGGGCTGCACGTCCTCTTGTCGAAGTCGCCGGAGTCGCTGCGCGAGTGGGCGGGTGACGCGTCCGTTGCGCTGGCCGACAAGACGCGAGTCCTCACGGTGCTTGAATCGGACCTGCCCGATGCCTGGCTGCCTTCGCTGGCCGCGTTCATCCCGTCCTCGATTTCGGATTCGAATGCGAGTGCGCGCGAATATGCGGAGTGCCTCCTCGCCGTACTGCTGGCTCACCGGGAGCGAGTCCTTCCCAGCCTGCCCGACGACGCCCGGACGAGGCTGCGCACCCTCTCGCTAGAGATGCTCGGCTCACAAGACCCCGACCTCTCCCTGCGCTCCGCCATCCTCCTGCAATCCGTCGGACGTCCGGAAGACGCAGCGGCCATCGAAGAACACCGTCCCCAGGACTCCGTCGGTGCCAAGTCCTTCGACGATGCGGCACGCGCCCTGCGCTCCTCGGAGCCCACTCCCCACTGACCCCCGGACACGAAAAAGCCCGGGCACCTCAAAGAGGCAACCCGGGCTCAAGTGACGGAGTGTCCCGTCGAACCGACTACAGCGCCGCGATGAGCGCGTCCGTGAACTCGCGCGTCGTCGCGCTGCCACCGAGGTCGCCGGTGCGGATCTTCCCCTCGCCGTAGACCTTGTGGAGGGCGTTCTCCATGCGCCGGGCCTCTTCGCCCATGTCGAGGTAGTCCAGCATCATCACCGCCGACATCATCAGCGCGGTGGGGTTCGCGATGCCCTTGCCCGCGATGTCCGGCGCCGTGCCGTGGACCGCCTCGAAGACCGCCGTGCGCTCGCCGATGTTCGCGCCCGGCACCATGCCCAGGCCGCCCACCAGACCCGCGCACAAGTCACTGACGATATCGCCGTAGAGGTTCTCCAACACCATCACGTCGAAACGCGTCGGGTCCCTCACCAGCTGCATGCAGAGGTTGTCGACGATGACTTCCTCGTACTGGATCTCCGGATACTCACGGCCCACCTTGCGGCAGCAGTCCAGGAACAGACCGTCCGACAGCTTCATGATGTTCGCCTTGTGCACGCCGGTCACCTTCTTGCGACCGTGCTTCTTGGCGTACTCGAAGCCGAACCGGGCAATCCGCGTGGACGCCTTCTCGGTGATGATCTTCAGCGACTCCACCACGCCCGGGACGATGATGTGCTCCAGGCCGGCGTAGAGGCTCTCCGTGTTCTCGCGCACCACGATGAGGTCCACGTCCTCGTAGCGCGTCTTCACGTTCTTCACGCTCTTCACGGGCCGCAGCGACGAATACAAATCCAGCCGCTTGCGCAGACCCACGTTCGCGGAGGGCAGACCGCCGCCCACCACCGTGCCCGTGGGGCCCTTCAACGCGACGCCGCTGCGCAGCACCGCCTCCACCGTCTCGTGGGGCAGGTTGGTGCCGTACTTGGCCACCACTTCCGCGCCCGCGTCCTTGTGCTCGAACTCGAGCGGAACCTTGAGCGCCTCGAGGACGCGGATGGTGGCCGCCATTACCTCGGGGCCGATGCCGTCTCCATTGATGACCGTGACAGTGCGCGTGTTCGCCATGGGTGCGGATTCACAGCACAAATCCCCCGGACTCGAAAGGACGAAAACGGCCGGAGTACAGGGCCAGGCATGGGGTCCATGAGCCAGGGGCCAGTTGGAGGGCCCCCAGGAGCGCCCCGGGTGAAACAGGCCCTCAGTGCTCGGACGCCGAGTCTGGCCGCCGAGCGGGCCGCCGGGTGGGCCGGTGCCTCCTGCGGATGGCGTAGGGCCGGTAGAACGACTCCCACAGCGCGGCGCGGCGCCCCCGGGGCCGGGTCCGCAGCTCCCCCAAGGGGGCCCGGATGAAGAACGAGGAGATGAACAGGTACGTCGCCGCGATGGTGATGAACACCAGGATCAACATGACGATGGGCCCTGGAATCCACGCCACATGGGCCCGGGTGACGAACTCCAGGAAGTCCACCGGGGGCTTCGGGTGGCTGTAGACCTTGAAGAACCACGTCACCAACAGGACCATCAGGATGGGCCCATAGGTGCGGTTGAGCCGCGTGGAGATGGCGGACAGCAACGAGAGCTGAATCTGCGGGCGGGACATCTCCACCGCCAATTCGCGCAGGGCGTCCGGGTCCACCGGCTCGCGGCGCAGCATGGGCGCCCACCAGCCGTCCTCCAGGAGGCGCACGCGGCGGTTCCACAAGTCGTAGTAGCGGTAGCGCCGCGCCTCGACGAGCAGGAACGACACCACCATCCAGATGCCGACGAGGAAGGTGACGTGCGAGCTCTGCGGCGTCGCGAAGCCGAAGGAGATGACCGCCGCCGTCGTGGTCAGCGCCCAGTTCGTCGTCGTGTCCAGGCGCGTGCGCCAGGTGTCGGAGCGGCTCAGCTCGCCCCGGAAGAGCTGCGCCATGGCCTGCTGAGACAGCCACGGCGACTCCAGCAGGTCGTTCTTGGTGGGCTCGTTGAGGGGCATCCGTTCCCGGAAGGTGGGCCGGGGGGCGTGTCGATGCAACGGCTCGCCCGCCTGAGCGCTCCCGGCATGCGTGCCCGGTTGGATGCCCCGCCTCCCTGGTGAGCGTCCAGGCGGCCTCGGTCCAACGGGGTTCACGTGGTGGCATCGTGCCTCGGGAGCGGGCGGCCAGGCGGGCGAGCCGTTGCATCG
>NZ_JABXEM010000474.1:0-3509 GCF_013372595.1 Myxococcus sp. AM011 | reverse complement strand
GCCCTCACCGCCGCGCTGGAGCTGGTGACGCGCGCGCCCACCCACCCGCTGGCCCTCATCGCCGCGCGCTACGCGCTGGACTCCGTGGGCACCGCGCCGCCGCTGGATGACGCCATCCTGAAGGCCACGCAGCAGGCGCTCGGCGCGGGCGCCACCGGAGAGACGGCCTACCTCTTGCGCGGCGCGCGGCTGTCCATCGCCGTGGGGCGCGGAGACACCCAGGCGCGCGACGCGGTGCTGCGCGAGCTGGGCGGCGTGTCCGAGGCGACGCTCGTGGGTCCCCTCTCCGCCTTCCACGTCCTGTCCTGGGACGAGGCGTTCCCGGCGAAGCAGAGCGGCTCGCTCGCGGGCCCCTTCACCGGCGCCTTCGGGACGATGCCGCCGCGCAAGCTGTGGGCGCCGGACGGACGGCTGGACCTGGCTGGTGAGCCCGGCGAGGGAGACGTCTACCTCATGGCCTTCGACGCGGAAGTCCCCGAGGCGGCCCGCTACGTGGCGCGCTCGGTGAGCGCCGCGACGCACCAGGTCCTCGTGGACGGCGCGCCGCTTTTGGAGCGCCGGGGCTGGGAGCGTGCCACCAGCACCATCACCACCCGCGCCGTGGAGCTGCCCGCGGGCAAGCACCGCTTCATCGCCCGCCTGCTCAAGGGCGCGACTTCCGGCGTGCTGTCCTTCTCGCTGATGCGCGCCGACGGCAAGCCCTCCAATGTGCGCTTCACCGCCGCCACGGGCGCGGCCCCTGGGACGTGGGGCAGCGCGCCGAAGACGTCCGAGGCCACGGGCGTGTACCCCACGACGCAGAGCCTGAAGGACGCGCTGGCCGGCGAGGCCGGAGACCTCTTGGCCACCGTGCTGGCGGCGCGTGACGGGCTGTCGCGCGACGCGGACGGGGCGCGCCGGCTGATGGCGGAAGTCGAGGCCACCTCGCCCGCGCTCCTGTCGCTGCGCGCGGAGGTGGCCGCGGCGGACCGCACGGTGCCCGCCAAGGTGGCGCGCGGCCGGGCCACCCGGGATTTGGAAGCGCTCCTGCCCAAGGACCCGGGCAACGTGGCCGCGCTGCTCCTGCGCGCGGACCTCTTCATGGACGACGGTCAGCCGGCCTCCGCGCTGGAGACGCTGAAGACGGCGAGCGAGGCCGTGCAGCCCCCCGGCTTCCCGCTGTTCCTGATGCGCGCTCGCGCGGCGCTGACGCTGGACGTGGACGCGCTGGCGGAGGAGTCGCTGGCGGCGGCGCTGCAAATCCAGCCGAACCTCTGCGAGGCGCTGGGCCTCCAGTACAACCTGGCGCGGCGGCGCGACGCGGTGGAGCGCTCCGACTCGCTGGTGGCGGCGCAGCGGAACTGCCCCGGCGTCCAGGCGCGACAGGCAGACCATGCGCGCACGCGCGGGGATTTGGAGACGGCCGCGCGCGCCTACGCGGAGATGCTCGCCCGCGACCCCACCAGCGTGAGCGCGGGCACGTCGCTGGCCACCCTGTACGTGGGGCTGCGCCGTCACGACGAGGCGATGGCGGTGCTCCAGGCGTTGACGGTGACGTGGCCGCGCAACGCGGAGCTGCTCAAGCGCATGGCGGACGTGCGCGAGTACGCGGGACAGACGGCGGAGGCGCTCGCGCTGCGCGAGAAGGCGCTGGCGCTGGAGGGCGATGACCTGTCGCTGCGCCGCGCGGTGGAGCGCGCGAAGACGGGCAAGGAGCTGCTCCAGGAGCACGCCATCGACGGCCGCGAGGCGATGCGCGCCTTTGACGCGGAGCCGGTCACCGGCGGCTCGGCCGTGTTCGTCCTGGATGCCGCGGCGGTGCGCGTGTACGCGGACGGCAGCATCATCAACCGCATCCACACCATCCAGCGGGCGCTGGAGCAGTCGGGCGTGCAGGAAATCGCGGAGGTGAACGTGCCCCGCGGCGCGCAGGTGCTGGCGCTGCGCACGGTGAAGGCGGACGGGCGCGTGCTGGAGCCGGAGAACATCGAGGGCAAGGACACGGTGAGCCTGCCCGGCGTGCAGGTGGGCGACAGCGTGGAGGTCGAGTATCTGCTGGCGGAGAGCCCGCGCGGCCCCGCGCAGCCGGGCTTCACGGCGTCCGCCTTCTACTTTCAAATCGCGAACCAGCCCAACGCGTGGACCACGTACACGGTGGTGGCGCCCAAGGGCTCCGGCATGAAGGTGGACGCGCACGGGATGAAGGCGCCCGCGCCGACGGTGAAGGGCGACGAGGAGGTCTTCCACTACGAGGCGCGCCGCGTGCCGCCGTTCATCCCCGAGCCGGACTCCCCTCCCTCTGGCAACGAGTACCTGCCCTTCGTCATGGTGGGCGCGGGCGCCACGGGCAACGAGGGCCTGATTCGCGTCTACGGCGACGCCTTCCAGGACCGCTGGCTGCGCACGGCGGAAGTCGTCGACTTCACGCGCAAGGCCACCCAGGGCAAGCAGGGCCTGGACGCGGTGCAGGCGCTGCACGCGGCGGTGATGCAGCGCTTCTCCGGACGGGACAACGGGCTGGGCCAGTCCGCGGCGTCCACGGTGGCACAGGACCGGGGCAGCCGGCTGGCGATGGTGAAGGCGGGCCTGGAGGAGTTGGGCATCCCCTCGCGCGTGGCGGCGGTGCGCACCTTCAACGTGGACCCCAACGACTACCTCTTCCCCAACGACAGCCTGCTGCCGTACGCGGCGCTGCGCGTGGAGGTGCCGGGCTCAGAGCCGGTGTGGGTGGACACGTCGGTGCGCTTCGGCCCCTTCGGCGAGCTGCCGGAGTTCGCCATGGGCGGGCGGGACGCGTACCTGCTGCCGGAGCCGGGCCGCAAGCTGGAGGTGGTGAAGACGCCCCAGGTGAAGGAGTCCGCGGGCAAGCAGGTGCGGCTGACGCTGTCGCTCGACGCGGAGGGCAAGCTCAGCGGCAAGGGCGAGGAGACGTACCTGGGGTTCGAGGCGGCGCAGCTCGCCGAGGCCTTCAACCAGCTCTCCGCGGAGAGCCGCAACCAGGCGCTCCAGGGCGCGGTGGCGCGGTACTTCGGCGGCGCGGCGCTCTCCAGCGTGAAGCTGGACCACGAGGACGCGGTGGGCGCGCCCTTCGTGCTGCGCTACGAGTTCACCGTGCCGCGCTTCGGGCGGCTGGAGGGCGACAGGCGCATGGCGCTGGGGCCCCTCACCTTCCCCGCGCAGCTCGGCCGGCGCTACGTGCAGCTCAGCTCGCGTCGCACGCCGCTGTACATCGACAACACGGAGGCCAGCAACACGCAGGTGACGGTGTCCCTGCCCTCCGGCTGGAAGCTGCCGGACCCGCAGCCGGCGCTCGACGTGAAGAACCCGTTCGGCCACTTCACCCGCACGGAGAAGCAGGAGGGCTCCACGCTCACAATCACGGAGTCCCTGCGCCTGCCCCGCGCGCGCGTCTCTCCGCGTCAGTACGAGCAGTTCTCCGGCTTCACCGGCGACGTGGACCTCATCCAGACGCGTGAGATGTTCCTCGTGAAGCCGTAGGCGCCCTCGCGTGGGGGGCGGGGTGGGAGACG
>NZ_JABXEM010000473.1:0-3520 GCF_013372595.1 Myxococcus sp. AM011 | reverse complement strand
CACGGCCACCAAGGCCGCCCCGGAGCCGTCCCCCGCGCCGGTGGCCTCGGCGGACGACACCGCGCTCCTGCGCGCCCTCCTGTGGGCCGCCCGCCCCGCGCCCGAGGAGGTCCGCGCCATCGCCGTGGAGGACCTGGCCCTCCTGGGAGACCCGCGCGCGCTGGACTCGCTGGCCACCCACCTGTGGGACCCCAATCCCCGCACCCAGCAGGCCGTGCTGCGCGCGGTGTCCCTCTTCCAGCACCCGCGCGCGGAGGAGATCCTGGGCAACGTGGTGCGCCACCCCCGCATGCCGGACGCGCTGAAGATCCAGGCCCTCAACGGCCTCGTCTTCCAGCGGACCTCCTCCGCCCGGCGCACCGTGCAGGACGCCGCCACCGACTCGCGCCTCACCTCGGTGGTGCAGAACGCCGCCCGCGCCGTCGCCGCGCAGTGGGACGCGCCGCCCGCGTCCCGCTGAAGTCCTCGCGCGCTGTCCCCCAAGCAGGCGGGCAGGCGAAGGCGCCCTCCAGGGTGAAGCCATCCTCCGGGCCGATTCCTGGAGAACGCGCCGCCCTGCGCTAGACTGGCGCGCATGAAGATCACTCCGCTCGACATCCGGCAGAAGCGGTTCGACACGGCGCTGCGAGGTTTCTCGCGTCGCGAAGTCGAAGCCTATCTCGAGCTGATCGCCGGTGAGTTCGAGGAAGTGGTGAAGGAGAACATCGCGCTCAAGGAGGAGCTGAAGCGCACGCAGCTCAAGCTCGAGCAGCACCAGGAGCGCGAGCGCACCCTCCAGGAGACGATGGTCACCGCCCAGCGCATCAGCGAGGACCTCCAGTCCGCCGCCAAGAAGGAGGCGGAGATCATCATCGCGGACGCCGAGCATCAGGCCGAGAAGATCGTCCACGGCGCGCACCAGCGACTGGTGCAGGTGGTGGAGGACATCAACGAGCTGAAGCGCCAGCGCACCCAGTTCGAGTCGCAGGTGCGCTCGGTGCTGGACGCGCACCAGAAGCTGCTGGAGACCTTCAAGGCCCCCACCTTCGCGGACCGCGACTACGCGCGCGTCGAGGACAACGTGGCCTACCTGTCCCAGAAGAAGGCCAACGGCAACGAGTAGCCCATGGCCGCGCCCTGGCTGAAGTCCCTGCCGGACGGCGTGGAGCTGGCCCTGCTCATCCAGCCCCGCGCCTCGCGCACCCGCGTCGTCGGCGAACACGACGGTCTGTTGAAAATCCAGCTCGCCGCGCCTCCCGTGGATGGGGAGGCCAACGCCGCCCTCCTCGAGTTTCTCGGCAAGCAGCTCGGAGTGCCCCGACGACAGGTGACGCTCGTCGCCGGTGACGCATCGCGACGAAAACGCGTTCACGTGGTGGGGGTTGATGCGGCGCGGGCCGAGGCTGTTATGTCTGGGGGATAGCGAGGCCCCCGCATGCGCCACCTGCTCGTCCTGCTCCTGTTGCTGCTGGCCATGCCTCGGGCGTGGGCCCAGGGTTTGGGTGAAGGCTCTGGTTCCCATCCCCACGGCGGTGAAGCCCTGGTGGACGACGTGGTGCTCGTCCCCCACTCGCGGCCCGCCATCGCCGCTGGAGAGGTGGCGACGAAGCGCTTCCGAATCCTCCACACGGCGGCGGCCACCGTGGCGGCGAAGGAGCTCGCGGGGCAGATTGAGTCCGTCCGGGACGGCTTCGGCAACATCCTGGGGCGCGACTGGCCCGGGGTGACGGAGATTCGCCTGGGCGTGGGCCGCGAGGAGTTCGAGGCCCTGGCGCTTCCCGGAGGCCGGCCTCCGGGCTGGGCCGTGGCGCTGGCCTACCCCTCGCATCAAATCATCCTGCTGGACGCGCTCAGCCTGCACGCGCCGGATGGTCAACAGACGCTGCGGCATGAGCTGGCGCACGTGGCGCTCGGCCAGCTCGCCCGAGGCTGGCCCCGCTGGTTCCAGGAGGGCGTCGCGCAGAACGTGACGGGAGAGCGCTTCTCCATCACCCACTACTCCGCCCTCTTCCGCGCGGTGACGCAGGAGCGCGTCTTCCACTTCGAGGACCTGTCCTCGGACTGGCCGGACCTGCCCGCCGACGTGGAGATCGCCTACGCCCAGAGCGCCGCCTTCGTCGCGCACCTGTCCACCCGCTACGGCCCCCAGGCCATGGGCCTGCTCATCGACGGCGTGCGCGCTGGAGAGCCCTTCGAGACGGCGTTCGGCAAGGCCTTCCACACCTCGCTGGACGTGGAGGAGGCCGGCTGGCGCGACGGACTGGCGGCGCGCTACGGCTGGCTGCCGCTCACCACCAGCTCCGCCCTGCTGTGGCTGACGGCCTCCATCTTGTGCGTGGCCGCGTACGCGCGCCGTCGCCAGCAGAAGGCCGCGCGGCTGGCGGAGATGACGGCCCAGGAGGCCGCGGACGAGGCCGCCCTGCGGCTGATGATGGTGGCCCAGCAGCAGGCGGCCGAGTCCGTCACGCCCATGGCGGGCCCGGCGCCGCACCAGGAGCTGTACTGGCCCGGCCCCGCCCCTTCCGAGCCGGAGCCCGAGCACCCCGAGGCGCCGCCCCACGCGGAGTCGGCGTCGGGTGAGTTCTCCGTGGGCCCCGAGCACGAGAGCGAGCAGCCGGCCGGCGCCGACGACGCGCTGAAAGCCCGCACCGCCAAGCCCACGCTGCACTGAGACACGGGCCGGCCCCGGAGTCCTGGGGGGCCCTGTCTGGACCTTCGGACAGGTCTACAAGCCGAACCCCGAAGTTTTTACCTTCCCCCGCCACGGCGCGCGCGAGTGCGTCCTCCAAGTGGCTGATTTCCCAGGAGACCCGGTTCCTCAGCCGCTGGCAGCAGCCTTGCTATAGCCCCCGATGCGATGCGGAAGGCACCGGAAATGACTGAGCGAGGACGTAAGGCAGCCGGGCTGGCGCGGTTCTTCCGCCAGCAGCCGGACCGTATCGCGGCGCTGTGGCGCCGGATGCGGATGACGGCTCACGACGCGGCGGACGGCGCCCAGACTCCCTTGAGTCAGTTGGACGGGCTGGTGGAGCCCTTCGTCAAGGAGCTGGGCGTGACGCTGGAGGGGGACGACACGAGCCCCTGGAGTCGTACGAAAGCGGTGCTGCGCCTGTCGCCGGAGCGTGGCGCGCGAGCCCTGCACGAAGAGTTCTCGGCGCTGCGGCGCTGCCTGGTGGACGCCGCGGAGGTGCTCGGCGGTGGGGATTGGGAGAAGGAGCAGATCAACCGCGCCGTGGACGAGGCAGTGGACTCGGCGGTGGCGCTGCTTCAACGACTGAGGGATTCGAGAGTCGAGGGGCCGCGAGTGCCCTTCGGAGGTTTGGTGGTCGAGTACTTCGAGCGCCCGTCACGCGTCACACACGTGCCGCCGGGCTCGAGGGATGGACGTACCGCGATGCATTGAGGGTGGTCGGTTTTGCCGACCCGTTCGGCTTGACGCTCCAATTCCTGGGGGCGTCCGAGGCCGGCGGGAGGGAGCGTGCCAGGGGTGGGGACCTCATGGCGCGCCTTTGGGGTGGCGTGCTCCCACTGGGGAGTGGTG
>NZ_JABXEM010000472.1:0-3615 GCF_013372595.1 Myxococcus sp. AM011 | reverse complement strand
GAGCGCGAACTGGAAGGCAGCCGCCGGCCACAGGCGACGGTTCCAAGATGAAGTGTCGGAGGGGGGCACGGATTCGCGAGGGGCGGGGAGGCTACCCCACCACCCCGACAACCATGATTAACACAGTCGCCCGTCTGCCCGCGCCCCCCATGGGAGCCCCTTGCCTGGTGTTCGGGCGGGCGCCTTGCGACAGGTATTCCGGGCTCAAAGGGGTACCGGGCTCCACGGCGTGGCTGGCTCCCGGGATCCACCGGGTGCCGAGCTCCAAGGTATCAGCGGGACATACCTGGAGCGACCTCGACGTCCCCCACGGGCCCGGGGACGCGGCTACAGTGCGCCGGTGACGATGGCCACCGACACGCTGCTGGACGGCACCCACACGGTGCTCACCCCGGAGTACGTGGAGTTCCGCTTCACCCTCGCGGGGCTGTACTCGCGCTTCCTGGCGTGGCTGCTCGACTCCATCATCGTCCTCACCATCAGCCTGGCGGTGATGATGGGGCTGGGCGTCGTCATGGCCGCATTTCCAGGCCTGGCCAGCGCGCTGGGCATCGTCGTCTATTTCCTGGTCGACTGGGGCTACGGCATCACCCTGGAGACGGCATGGAGCGGGCAGACGGTGGGCAAGCGCGCCCTCTCCCTGCGGGTCATCCAGGAGAGCGGGGTGCGCATCGGCTTCTACCACGCGGCCCTGCGCAACCTGGCCCGTCCGGTGGACCGGCTCCCCTTCTTCTACCTGGTGGGTGGGGTGGCGGCGCTCGTCTCCGGCTCACAGCAGCGGCTGGGGGACATGCTGGCCGGCACCATCGTCGTGCGCGAGCGGCGGCTGAAGGTGCCTTCCGCCATCAACGCCTCCGGCGAGGAGGGCCTCCTGGCCGACCCGCTCTTCGTCTCGCGCGTGAAGAAGCTGTCCACGGAGGAGCGGGAGCTGGTGCTCACCGCCGCCCTGCGCCGCGAGGAGCTCCGGATGGAGGCCCGGCTGCGGCTGTTCGCCGCGCTGGGCGCCCGGCTGCAGGACGCGCTGGCCATGGAGAAGCCGGACCACCTCTCCGACGAGAAGTGGACGTTGCTGGTGGCCGCCGCCCTGATACCCCCCAAGGCCGCGCGCGGCGCTCAACCACCGCGCGCCCGGGCCCTGGGCACGAGTCTCTAGAAGTACGCCGCCACACCCGCCGACAGCGTCAGCGACGTCTGCGTCTTCTCGTTCAACGCGATGTAGAAGTTGTACTGCGCCCGAACCCCCAGGCTCACCGAGTCCGACGTGAAGAAGTCCACGCCCACGTTGGGACCAATGCCCACGAAATTGCTCGTGCTGTCCTTGAAGACCACGAGGTAGCTGATGTCGGAGCCGACGTAGGGGCGGATGCTCTCCTCCAGCAGCAGGTAGCGCAGGCCCAGCGACGGGGCCAGGGCCACCACTCGCTTGTCGTTGGCTTTCGGGAAGGCGATCTTCGACAGGGACACCACCTCGAAGCCGTTCTCGATGTAGAGGCTGGCGTCGATGCCCACGAAGAACGCGTCGTCCAACCCCTTGGTGCGGTTGAAGTCCATGTAACCCAGCGACAGCCCAAGGCTGCGATTGGAGAACTGGGCGTGAGCCGGGGCGGCCCCAAGCAGGGCCAGGGTGAAGGTGAGAGTGCAGAGCAAGGTACGCATGGGCGTCCACTCTAACCGGTGCAACCCTCGGAAATCAGCCCGGATTCAGGCCCGCCCGGCCGTTGCACGGGAGGGGGGCGCTCTCCTACACTCGCCCGGCCATGCGTCTTGCCCGCCTTGCCTCCGCGCTATCCCTGGTCTTCACGCTCCCGCTCGCTGGCTGCCTCACCACGCCGCCGCCGCATGAGCGCGCGCTCATCAACAACGAGCTGTGCGCCCAGGAAATCAACAACGGTGACATGGTCCGCGCGGACGTCTATTGCGACCTGGGCCTGGAGTTCTCCCCCCAGTACGCGGACCTCTGGGCCAACAAGGGCCTCATCTCCATGGCCAACGGCAACAACGACGAGGCCAAGAAGCACTTCATCAAGGCGCTCCGCTACAACCAGGAACACCTCCAGTCCTACCAGAACCTCGGCGCCCTCTATAACCTGGAAGGCGCCTACGGAAAGGCGCACGACAACTTCCGCCGCGCCCTCAAGGTAAATCCGGATAACCTGGAAACACGATACAACCTGGCGTACACGCTGATGAAGATGCGCAAGTTCACGGAGGCCAAGAAGGAGCTGCGCACCCTGCTGGCCGTCAACCCGAACCTCGCGGCGGCGCACCACACGCTGGGCATCATCGCCTTCGCGGAGGACCAGTTCGAGGAGGCGGCGGAGGCCATGGGGCAGTCGGTGGCGTTGGACCCGAACAACCCCGACGCGTGGCATGACTACGGCAACACGCTGATGGAGTTGAGCCGCTACGCGGACGCGCGCGAGGCCTTCTCCAACTGCACCCAGCTCAACCCCAAGGCGACCAACTGCATCAACAACCTCGCCCTGGCGCAGCGCAAGGCGGCCCTGACGGACGCGGCCTTCAAGGAGGTCAAGGACACGCAGCAGGCGGAGAACTCGGCTCCGGCGCTCTTCATGCTGGCCCGCCAGTTCCGCGAGAAGGGCCTGTTGGCCGAGGAGGAGACCACCTACAAGAAGTGCGTGAAGCTGGAGGCGAAGTTCGCCCCCTGCCACTACGGACTCTTCGAGCTCTTCCAGGACGCCAACAAGCACGAGCACGCCGAAATCGCCTGCAAGAACTTCCTGAAGTACGCGACGTCGGAAGAGTTCCCCACCGAGTATCAGTCGTGCGAGAAGTACCTGAGCAACGCGACGTTCTGATGCCCCGCCGGTTCCCGCAGGTACCACCCCCTCGATGAGCGTCCGTCTCACCGTCACGCAGCGCAGCGAGGCCGGAGCCAAGGGCACCGAGCTCGTCCTCGACGATTCGGTCATCACCCTGGGGCGGGAGAAGTCCTGCCAGGTGGTGCTCGCCCAGCAGGCGGTGTCGCGCAACCACGCCCGCATCGTCCAGGAGGGCAACCTCTTCTTCCTCGAGGACCTGGGCAGCGCGTACGGCACGCAGATCAACGGCAAGCCGCTGCCCAAGGGCGAGAAGCGCCTGTTGCGCAACGGCGACGTCATCGCCATCGCCCAGTACGACGTGAAGTACGAGCGGATGACGGAGCTCAACGGCGACGTCAACTCGGAGAAGACGTCCTTCATTGCCCGAGGCAACCTGAAGGACGTGATGCGGGGGCTGTCCAGCGCCGAGGAGCGCTACCTGCGCATCATGAACGGCCCGCGCGAGGGCGAGCGCATCGAGGTCGCCGACGCGAAGGAGCTCGTCATCGGTCGTGACGAGAAGGAGGCGGACATCGTCCTCAAGGACGACCTCACCTCTCGCAAGCACGCCAAGATTCGCCGCGACTGGTCCGGCACCCACGTCGAGGACCTGGGCAGCCGCAACGGCATCAAGGTCAACAAGAAGCGCGTCAATCGCAAGGCGCTCAAGGACAACGACGAGTTGGAGGTCGGCGGCACCCGCTTCCTCTACGTGGACCCGAGCGAGCCCGCCGAGGAGCAGGTCCAGCTCGCCACGGACATCAAGAAGGCCCCGCCCCCCTCGCCCCAGCGC
>NZ_JABXEM010000471.1:0-3671 GCF_013372595.1 Myxococcus sp. AM011 | reverse complement strand
CCCCCTCCCCGCCCCGGCGCGCATTGAGCTGGTAGAGGACAAGGGCACCCTCGTCATCCTCACTCCCGAGCGCTTCACGGCCAGCAATCCGGAGCACGTTGCGCTGGCCGAGCGGGTGCGAGAGCTGCTGGACCGAGCCGGGCTCTTGAAGCCGCTCCTGTCCCAGACGTAGGGGCAAGGGGGAGAGAAGCGGAAGGCTTGGTCCCTTCGTAGGGAGAGCGCTAACACCAATGCGCTTGGGCGCCGGTCACGTGTAGGATAGCGTGCGGCGGTAGCAGCCGGGGGACCGGCAGGAGGGGTCGTAGGAGGCAGCTTTCGTTCCTACTATCTCCCTACCGGCGAGGGCCAATGGGGGCCAGTAAGAGCCTGAAACTGCTGGGCACGAGTGGCGGAACAGGCAGACGCAGCGGACTTAAAATCCGCTGACCCGCAAGGGTCGTCCGGGTTCGATTCCCGGCTCGTGCACTTCTAACTGGCTGGAATCGGTGAGGAAACCCTTCCGGTTCTGGCCATGTGCCCCGCACGCGCCCTCGGGCGCCGCGCCAACACACGAACAGCATCCTTCTTCACGTCTGGGCAATGCCTTACAGGTTCATGACGAATAGCCCCTGAAAGAAGCAGCCACACCCACACCGAACGAAGAGTGAGAACGCGCGGCGGAGCATCGCCGCGAACGACGCGGGCCCACGTGAGGGCCCGCGCCACTTCAGCGCAACAACACCTGGGCCACCTTCACGAGGGCATCGAGCTGTTCTTCATCCATCTTGCGCGCGAGGCCGGTGAGCTGGCGCAGCTTGGGCGCCCCACCCCGTCCACGCGCCCCCTTGCTCGGCTTCGCCCCTTCCTCTCCATCCGTGAGGCCCAACAGCTCGTCCGAGGAGCGTCGCAACACGGAGCACATCCGCAGCAGGGTCTGGACGCTGGGCAGCATCTTCCCGCGCTCCAGCCGGCTGTAGACCATGTGCGCCAGGCCCAGCTTCTCGGCCACCTCCGCCTGCGTGAGCCCGAGCTGCCCCCGGGACTCTCGAGCGGCACTTCCAATACGGATCGCCAGTTCTTCGTTCATGCGTCGGGGTACCAGGAACACCGAGAGCCAAGGTCTGGCGCGGGCAGGAGCGCCAACGCTTCGCGGACGCTTCTTCCTGCCGCATCTCGGTGGCCATGTCGATGCACGAGCAACACCGCGCCTCGCGGTGCCCCTATTGGACGGTCCTGCTGGGGGAAGGCACCTCCGGGGGCTTGCCGCCCAGGAGGAAGGCAACGGGGATACGGAGGACACCGCACAGGCTCACCAGCGTGGGGAGGGTGGGCAGCAGCTTCCCGCGCTCCAGGCGGCTGAGGACCAGCGTCGGCACCTGGATGGCCTCGGCCACCTGCTCTTGCGACAGGCCCGCTCGATGCCGGGCGGAGCGGACCTGGGTTCCAATCCTCTGGGCGAGATTCTCGTTCATGGGGAGACCTGGGGAAGGGGGAGGATGCCGCGTGAACGGCCATCCGAGCATGTTACCCATCAGATTCAACGATAATATACCTTTTAGGTCCAACCCCCCTTCACGCGACTTCGCGGGTGGAACCCATACGAGTTCCCTTGCGGGTTGAGGACATGACCAGGAACACCGCCCCTACACACCCCGCCCGAGGCGAGGCGGATAGAACCCTCCCCTGCATCCCAGCGTGCTTCCGGGCTGTGGGCCAGAAAGGAGAACCCCTCGGCTCGTGAGGTCGTGCTCAAGGTGCTCGGTGCGGCTCGGGGGCTGAGCGACGTGCACCGGGCGAAGGTGGTGCATCGGGACCTGAAGGAAAGCAACGTCGTCGTACGGGCCTCGGACGGAGAGGCGGTCGTCGTGGACTTCGGCGCGGGCGGGTATGAGAGCGCCCCCAGCATCACCGGAGGGTGCTTCAACCGGGAACCTCGGCGTACTGCGTGCCGGAGGCCTGGCGCTTCCTGCAGGAGTACGATGGACGAGCGTAGCCACTCCCCACCAGCCCGGTCCCTCTGACGGCCTGTATGCTCTGGGCCTCGTGGTCGAAGCGGAAGCGACGCCATAGACTGCACTGGGGCCGTTCACCCACAATCTGTGGGGACCGGGTGGCTTGCGCACAATCACGCTCTCCGGCGTGCCGTTCCAGCAAGCACACCGCCAGCTCCACGCGCTCGGCTCACCAAATCAACCCAGAGCGTCTGTCTGCTATAGCTGGCATTGCTCGATTTCGTATCGACGATGGGCTCCACTGAAAGGAGACCAGCGAGAGGAGGGCGCCGCATGCGGTCACGAGGGTCACTGCCCTTGCTGCTCGTGCTGCTGGCCGGCTGCAGGAGCACCACGAAGTCCGTGCGTCTTCACACAGACCAGGGCGAGCCCATCGTGCTCACTCCACGCGGCGACGATGCCGCACCAGTGGAGCTGGACGAGGACGACTTCGTTGAAGCCCTGGAAACACTGGCCCGTAGTGTTCGGCCTTCCACGCGTCCCCAGGAAACGGCTCGGCGGCTGTTCGAGATGGATTCGCGCAGTGGGTCGTACCTGTACGAGACACGTAGCCACCGTGTCGTCCCGCTGGGACCAGGCGAACATCTAGAGGGAGAACCCACCACGATAGAGGTGGGGTTGACGCGCGCCTATCTGCGCTGGTGTGAGCGCACGAACAAGCCCGGAGATTGCCTGCGTCTCCTGGTGGAGAGTCCCACTGTCTCCGGGGATGGCCGCTACGCATTGGCCATGGCCCTGGCCCAGGGCGCCGTAGTGGACGAAATGATGGACGGCTTCAAGGACATGGCCAACCCGCAGGCCATGATGTCGGCGGTTCTCTGGACGTGGACCACCTACTGTATCTTGCTCGCGGTGCCCGAGCCCTTCTCGAAGGGTGCCGCGGCCGTGATGACGGCCTCGCTCATTGCCTACGTGGGGATCGATACGTTCTGGAGCCTTGTCATGGGCTTCAAGCGGCTGGTGGAGGAGGCAGGGCAAGCCACCTCGTTCGACGAACTACGCGAGGCCGGAGAGCGCTACGGCGAGGTCATGGGCCGCAACGCGGCGCGAGCGTTCGTTCTGTTGGCCACGGTCGCTATTGGGAACACGGCGGCTGGGATGGGGTCGAAGGTGCCCATGCTCCCCGGTGCCGCGCAGGCGGCGGTGCAGGCCGAAGCGCACATGGGCATCCGTCTCGCCGCGGTCGCGGACGTGGGCACGGTGGCCGTGAACGCGGAGACCATTACCATCGCTCTCGCGCCCGGCGCGCTGGCCATGGCAGCCAGAGGCACAAGCAGCAGCGGTACCGCCGCGAAAGCTCGCCCTCCTGGTTACAGGGCCTGGGGCTCGTTCAGTGGCTTCAAGAAGGCCCTGGGCCCAGCAGGCCCAGGGAAGGAATGGCACCACGTCGTCGAACAGACCCCGGGCAACGTGAAGCGCTTCGGCCCCCAGTCTCTCCACAACACCGAGAACGTCATCCCGCTGGACACGAAACTGCACACCGACGTCAGCGCCTTTTATTCGTCGGTTCGACGCGATATCACAGGCTCTCCGTTGACCGTTCGGCAATGGTTTGGGCGTGATCCGGTTCGGTGGACAGGTTGACTACGCCGCTGCTCTTTCGAACTCAGCCGGCGCAGCGTAGCCGATTGCCGAGTGCATGCGTTGCTGGTTGTAGAAGACCTCGATGTAGTCGAACAG